>CAZVTW010000017.1:0-30146 GCA_964629805.1 uncultured Bacteroidales bacterium
TCAAGGATTTCCTTCAATGTCCTTCGTATGCTTTTTTCGTCGTCTACCACAAGGATTCTTGACATAATTGAACTTTTTTTATTATACTATTTATTGGTCATTGCAAAGGTAATTTTTTTTTTGATTGTTTAATGGCACAGAAGAATTTTATCATGTGACCGGAAACATCTGTTTTTAATCAGATTGTTTAGACATTGAAAAAAAAATTACTGAAATTGTCCACTTTATTTTTCTCAAAGCCTCGGTGTAGATATGCATTTTTTAATAATAATTGGATATTGAGGAATGAGAATATTTATAAGGTGTTGATAACCACTCTTAATGTCAGGCAGGAGGTTGTTAAAGGCAAAAATAGGTTTAGTCGCTATACCTTATCCATTTCCAGATTTCCCTGTAATTGATTTTTTTCCCATACATCAGTATTCCTGTCCTGTATATTTTTGCAGCCAGCCAGGTCAGGGCTACGAATGTCAGGATGAGGGTAACCATTGAAATGATCATCTCCCATGCCGGTACACCGAATGGTATCCTGACCATCATGATAATGGGTGATGTAAAGGGAATGATTGAAAGCCAGAAAGCCAGATTCCCTTCCGGATTTTGAATGACCGGCTGTGCAAGTATAAAGCCAAGCACAAGTGGAATAGTAATGGGGAACATAAACTGTTGTGTTTCTGTCTCATTATCGACCGCTGAACCAACAGCCGCAAATAAGGCTGTGTATAACAAATATCCACCCAGAAAGTAAAATAAAAACAGGAAAAATATTCTGAACCAGGGTATATTAAGTGCAGACTGAATAATTGTGTTCAATTCTTCATTCCCGGTAACAGAAATGCTGCTTATTTGGTTTGAAGAATCAGCGGGCATCATTTGTTGTGTAATATTCTGCTGAGGCATAGCTTCGTGAGTGATTACAAATCCCTGCACCACAGTAGTAATTATCAATGTCAGGATAATCCACAATGCAAACTGGGTAATGGCAACAAGTGCAACCCCTGCAATTTTCCCCATCATGAGCTGGAAGGGTTTCACTGATGATATAATTATTTCAACAATTCGTGTTGTTTTTTCTTCAATGACACTTCGCATGACCTGAGAACCGTAAATGAAGATAAACATATAGATAATAATGGCTGCCACAAAACTAATGACCATTGACAATTCGGTTGAACTTTGTTCAAATGTGCCTTTCTCAGATAATTTTACCGTGACGATATCAACTTCTGTTTCTATTGATTTCAGGGTTGACTTATCAATGCCAAGTTGTTCAAGTTTTTTATTTTCTACTGCATGTTCAATAGCGCCTGCAATTTCCATTTTTACCTTCAGACTTGGTTGTTTATGGGAACACAGAATGATGCTATCATGAGGATGCTCCCCGGGTGCCGGATTGTATAGCATTGCATAGTAGCCGGATGACTCAAAATTTTTAAGTGTTTTTTCGAAGATGGGTTTATTAATATACGTAAATTTCAGAGATTTGGAGTCTGTCAGAATATCTTCAAAATTGTTGACAGGATTATCATAGACAGCAATATTTTTTACATCATCATCTTCAAGTGTTGTCAGCCATATTGGCACTACAATTACGGCTGCCATCAGAAGAGGTGCTAAAATTGTCATGATGATAAAAGAACGCTTTCGGACGCGTATCAGGTATTCCCTTTGTATGATGAGAAAGATTTTATTCATTGTTTTGTCATAAATTTCCGGATTATCTTTTTTTATTTCAGTTTAAATCAGGGATAGCATTGGCATCATTGACAACCCGGATAAAAATCTCGTTCATATCCGGCAATTCTTCCTGGAAAGAAACGATATTTCCAAACTTCATCAGTAATGAGATGAATGAATTCGTATCCATTTCTTTTAATAATCTGAATTTTACTTTGTACAGACCAGCATGCTCTTCTGTTTTAAGAATTTTGTAATCAGCGCTCAGAGTCATTCCCATCTTATCTACACGTTCATTAAAAGCCACACTGAATATATCCGGTCTGAACTTTGATTTTATCTCCGATATAGGATCTTCCAGTATTTTTTGAGATTTATTGATGAGGGCAATATTATCACATATTTCTTCAACAGAAGACATGTTATGTGTTGAGAAAATAATTGTTGAACCCTGTTCTTTGAGCCGAAGAATTTCCTGCTTGAGCAGGTTTGTATTAATAGGGTCAAACCCTGAAAAAGGTTCATCAAAAATAAGCAAAGAAGGTTCATGGATAACAGTGACAATAAATTGAACTTTTTGCTGCATCCCTTTCGAAAGTTCTTCTATCTTTTTATCCCACCAGGGGAGAAGGTCGAATTTTTCGAACCAGGTTTTGAGTTTCCTGGTAGCCTCGTGCTTTGCCATTCCTTTCAACATGGCAAGGTAGACTGCCTGCTCACCGGTCTTCATTTTTTTATATAAACCACGTTCCTCGGGCAGATAGCCAATTTTGGGCAAATGTTTTTGCGATATTTTTTCATTTTCTATGTAAACCGTTCCGCTATCAGGACTGGAAATAAGGTTAATAATCCTGATGAGAGATGTTTTTCCTGCTCCATTTGGACCGAGAAGCCCGTAAATACTTCCTTTGGGTATGGTGATATTGATGTCATCAAGAGCCGTGACTGAGGCATAACGTTTGATAATATTCGTTGTCCTGAGAAATTCCATTTTTACCATTTATTATTATTGTACTAAAGTGGTTTAGTGTCAGGACTCAAACAAATCTTTCATTTTATTGAAAAAACTTTTTTCCGATTTGGATGGATTTGGCTGAAAATTGGCGCTCATTCCAAGTTTTTCTATTGTTTTTTTCTCTTCCTTGTCGACATTTTGGGGTATCCAAACGTTGACATTTACGAGCAGGTCTCCGCGTCCGTATCCGTTAACATCAGGCAGTCCTTTATTTCTGAGTCGTAATACTTTTCCTGGCTGGGTACCGGGTTCGATACGTACCTTTACCTTGCCGTCAAGGGTGGGTATTTCGACCGGTTTTCCGAGAATAGCATCCGGAATGCTGATAAAAAGATTGTACAACAGGTCATTGCCATTTCGAACCAGGTTCGGATGTTCCACTTCATGGATAAGAAGGATTAAATCACCGTTTATGCCACCACGGCGAGCAGCATTACCCTTTCCGCTGACAGAAAGCTGCATTCCTTCTCCTACACCTGCCGGAATAGTTAATTTGATTATTTCATCGTCTTTAACGATGCCTTCACCATAACAATTGTTGCATTTATTTTTTATGACCCGGCCTTCACCTCCACATGAGGGACATGTTGTGGTTGTCTGCATCTGGCCCAGGAAAGTGTTTGAAACACGTGTAACCTGTCCTGACCCCCGGCATGTTTGACAAGTGTCCATAGACGAACCTCTTGCAGCTCCTGTTCCGTCACATGCTTTACATGGCACATATTTATTAACTTTGATTTTTTTCTCTACTCCATTGGCTATTTCTTCCAGTGTTAATTTTACCTTGACACGTAAATTTGAGCCCTTGTTTACGCGCCTTGAACGCCTTCCGCTACTGCCGAATCCGCCAAATCCGCCAAAACCACCAAAGATATCACCAAAGTGCGAGAAAATATCTTCTATGTCCATGCCAAAGCCACCACCGCCATATGAACCACTCAGACCGGCATGCCCAAATTGGTCATATCTTCTTCTTTTGTCGTCATCATGAAGGACTTCGTATGCTTCGGCCGCTTCTTTAAACTTGTTTTCAGCCTCTGTATCCCCGGGATTCTTATCCGGATGATATTTCAGGGCAATTTTCCTGTAGGCTTTTTTTAATTCTTCTTTGGTCGCATTTTTTGATACGCCCAGAACTTCATAGTAATCTCTTTTTTCTGACATCAGATAGAGCTATATATTAAAATTTATATTTATTCCTTTATTTATTCGCCAACAACTACTTTGGCATATCTGATAACCTTATCCTTCAGATAATATCCTTTTTCAATGGTGTCAACGATTTTCCCTTTGAGTCTTTCGTCAGGGGCCGGTATTTTTGTGACTGCCTCGTGTACATCCGTATTTAATTCACATTCATCGGATTCAATTTCTTTTATCCCTTTTTTCTCAAGAAATTCTTTGAATTTATTGTAAATTAAGAGTATTCCTTCCTTGATAGCGTCGATATCTTTGGAATCTTCAATAGAATTAATGGCACGTTCAAAATTATCCATCACCGGAAGAATATCCAATAAAACTTCTTCACCGGCTGTTTTTGCCATCTCAATTTTTTCCTTTAGGGTCCTCTTTCTGTAATTGTCAAATTCAGCAGATAGTCTCAAATACTTATTATTTAGTTCTTCAAGTTCTGCTTTGAGTTTTTCCTCTTCGCTAACAGGTTTTTCCTCTTTTTTTTCTTCTTCTTTTTCTTTGGAGTCTACAGATTTTTCCTTCTTATCATGCTCTTCGGAAGAGTCTTTTTTTTCTTTGTTGTCTTCCTGCTTTTCTTTCCCATTTATTTTTTCCTGCTTGTTTTTTTGTTCTTTCTTTTTCGATTCTTTTTCCTGAATCTCTTTTTCCTGTTCGTGTGAGGTCAGAACTTCTTCAGATACTGATTTTGCTTCTTTCTTCGAATCTTTCTTAGCCATACCATATATTTTTTAATTTTATCTCCAATTATTTTTGCTGCCAGGTATGTCCAAAATGTTTGCCAACTATAAAAGATCAGACATTATGACATTGAGTTGAATATTTGGCCGCGAAATTGTGAAAAAATGTCAAATATACCATATTTTACGATGAAAAACGCCAATTAAATCTTAAATTTTATTGTCAGATTAGTTTAAGAATATCTTATAATAACGACAAATCACTTACAGGATAGATTTATTGAATGAGATACAATAATTTTTTTAGCGGTAGATAGTTTTAATGTAAAAGTGTCAGATTTTTTTTATGGTATATAGTTTGTCGCAACCATTTGCCCGGAGAACAAATTGTTTATTAACATGTTTTGTTTATGTGTATGGAGTTGGCTATTTTGATTCATAAGTTGTTAATGATTAAAAAAAATAAATAATTAAAAACGAATAAAAAATGGATTTTATCAAAAAAATGGACCTAAGTTCGCAAGAAGGGGATTCTGTTCCCTCAGAAAAGAAAGCCTCAGAAAAAGAGAAATGTCTTATTATTGGTTCCGGACCAGCAGGTTACACTGCTGCGATTTATGCTGCCCGGGCAAATTTAGAACCAATGATGATACAAGGCATGCAACCCGGCGGTCAGTTGACAACAACAACAGAAGTTGAAAATTATCCTGGTTATCCCAAAGGTATAACCGGACCTGAAATGATGGAAGAACTTAAACAACAGGCAGAAAGATTCGGTACGAGAATAAAATGGGGAGAAGTCACTAAAGCGGAATTATCTGCCCGGCCTTTTATTATCACTGTTGATGATACAGAAGTAATTGAAGCAGAAACTGTCATCATTGCCACAGGCGCCACAGCAAAATATCTTGGTCTGGAGACCGAAGAGAAATATATGGGTTCAGGAGTCTCTGCATGTGCTACTTGTGACGGATTTTTTTATAAGGGAAAAACAGTTGCTGTTGTAGGCGGAGGAGATACTGCCTGCGAAGAAGCTCTTTATTTGTCAGGGTTATGTAAAAAAGTCTATATGATTGTCAGAAAAGACTATCTCCGGGCTTCGAAAGTCATGCAGGAACGGGTTTTCAAAACTGAAAATATAGAGATACTTTTTAAAAGGAATACAAAAGAGCTTTTTGGAGAAAATGTTGTACAAGGGGTCACACTTATCAAAAATCTTGGTGAAGAAAATGAATCAGAAGAAAAAATTGAAATCGATGGTTTCTTCCTCGCTATTGGACATACTCCTAATTCAGGAGTATTTAAAGAATATCTTGAAACAGATGAAACAGGTTATATCAAAACAATTCCCGGTACTTCAAAAACCAGTATCCCAGGTGTTTTTGCCTGTGGCGATGTCCAGGATAAAGTCTATCGACAAGCAGTAACAGCAGCCGGAACAGGCTGTATGGCAGCTATTGATGCAGAAAGATATTTAGGAGAACTGGGATAATAAAAATACGGACAGGTTTTTATAACCTGTCTGATTTTTTTTAGTGAAGATTTGATTCAATAAGCGTCATAAACTCAAGTCTGGTTTCCTCTTTAAGGAATTGACCGGTAAAAGCAGAAGTGGTAGTTACTGAGTTTTGTTTTTGAACCCCACGCATTGTCATGCACATATGTTGTGCTTCAATAACTACAGCCACCCCAAGTGGATTTAAAATATTTTGAATACAATCTCTTATTTCAACAGTCAGGCGTTCCTGTATTTGCAGTCGTTGCGAGTAGACTTCAACTAATCTTGCTATTTTGCTTAAACCAGTGATATAGCCGTTTGGAATATAGGCGATATGAGCTTTTCCGAAAAATGGTATCATGTGGTGCTCACATAAAGAATAGAGTTCTATATCCTTGACAATTATCATATGCTGGTAATCCTCTTTAAACATAGCGCTTTTAAGGATATCCTCAGGTTCTACACTATAGCCCCGGGTTAAAAACTGTATCGCTTTTGCTACTCTCTCGGGTGTTTTAAGCAAGCCTTCTCGTTCAGTATTTTCACCTATAATTGACAGTACTTCTTTGTATAATTCAGCTAATCGATTCGTTTTGTTATCATCCCACTGCTCAATTTTTTTATAACCCCACTCTTTATCAGTTTGCATACCGTTGTTCACAACTTCCATGTTTATTTTTTTATGATTATATTATTTACTCTCCAAAATATTCAACATAATTGTTCTCTGTTTCCTGAATTTTGACACAATGCAGTTTTACACCCATCTCTTTTATATATGGCACGAGTTCATTCCATATAGCAATAGCTACATTTTCAGTGGACACAATTTTTCCATGCATGAATTCTACTTCGGTATTCAGGTTTTTATGGTCGAGTTTATTGATGATTTTTTCTTTTATAAGATTACTTAATTGTTTGAGGTTAACAACAAAACCTGTTTCCGGGTTTATTTGACCTTTGACTGTAATCCATAAAACATAATTATGTCCGTGCCAGTTGGGATTCGAACATAAACCGAATATCTCATTATTTTTTTTATCGTCCCAGTCTTCTCTAAAAAGTCTGTGAGCGGCGCTAAACCTTTCCCGCCGGGTAATAAATACCATATGTTTTTTTTATTGCTTTGTAGTTTTTATAGAATCAGGAGCTGAATAAACTCATTATGACTGATTGAAAACTTCTACTCTTTTTTTCTGAATGCTACTTCAATTCTGTCATTTTTCAATTCACCTTCTCCCCTGTCATTATTTTTTGTTGCCGGGAACCTGTCTCCCATGCCAATGCAAAAGATTCGTTCAGCATTAATTCCGCATTCATTTACAAGATAGTCTTTTACTGCCTGAGCCCGTTTTAGAGATAATTCCATATTATATTCATCTGTTCCAATACTTGAGGTGTGACCAATAATACGGAATTTTAGTTTTGGGTCTTTTCGCATTTCCTGAGCAAAGGCTTTTAAAGCCGGATAGGACGATGAAAAAAGCGAATCGGTGGAAGCGCCGAATTTCACATTATCAAACAACATCGCTTTATGGTAAGAGTCGTCAATGATATTTTTTTTGCGAATTACTATTTTTTCTTCATTTCCTGCCACTCCCTGAGCATAGAGTCTGTTTGAGGCAATACCTTTTGATGTGAAATAATCTTTGATTGCAAAAGCACGATCATGAGCTAACCGGAGTGCATTCTCGTTATTTTCAACTCCGCCTGAATACACACTTATTTTGAAATCAAGATATTTATTCGTTTTCATTGATTCAATAAATTGATCAAGAGTAGCTGTTGTTGTGGGGTCAAGTTTAGCCGTAGTTCCGGTAAAAGCAAGATTTTTAAGCAAAAAAGGCTCGCCGTACCCTTCATGGCTTTTTTTTATTCCCTGTTCAGGACTATTTTTTTGACCAGCACTGCTATTTAATGTGTCTCCTGTGGAATTTTTTGCTAACAATACAACCATTGCAAAGACACAGATTCTCATGAATAAATGATGTATTTTCATTTTTAATCTTTTTTTTAAGGCATTGAAAAGAAATAAACTGAATGACCCACTTTATTTTTCATCAATGCACAAGTGTTTTGTTTATTACGAATAATCTAAGTTTTTGTTTTATATCTCATCTAATTCTTTGTGCTGCCTGTTAGAAATTAAGCAACATTTTTATTACTGTTTCTATTATAAGAAAGAAAACCAAAAATACTACCACAGATACCACCAAGAATATGGGCGAATTGTGAAATTTGATCCGGCTCAAAACTATGAATTATTTCTTTGCCTACATACAAAATCAGGATAAGAATAAAAGTAACCGGGATTCTTCCTTTTTTAACATTTGTAAAAGATATTAAAATAATGAACATAAAAACTATTCCACTCGCACCTAATAATCCGGTATCAAAAAATAGTATGTTCAGGAGAGCTGTTATAAAAGCTGTTACAGCTATCATGAAGATAATGCCCTGACTACCGTATTTTTCTTCCAGGACCGGACCAATGAGTAATAACAACATCATATTGCCCATTAAATGCTCCATACTTCCATGTCCAAAAATATACAGAAAGACAGACAAGTAATCAGAAAGAGATGAGACATTAAAGTATGGCGAAAGTATAAATAAAGGGTCCAGCGCCCCGTTAAGTCCTGAATTAAGGAAATAAACAATTGTTGAAGCAATTGAAAATGTTAGTACAACAGGTGAATTATAATGTAATTTCATTTTGATTTAGTTTAGCTCAAATTTATATAAATTCTTTGTTTTTTTTTGATATGCAGAGGATAAAAATACAAAAGCAATATAAATGCATTATGCAGAATATGTTAAGTTTAATGGCAATTTTTTAATCTATTCCCTTTAACCAGGCCTCGTCGAATAATTGTTCATAGAGATAGTTAGTCAGATATATATATTTTCCTTTCTTCATAGCTAATCCGGACAATTTTAGTGCATCGCATGCCTTACTTTCTGTATCAAATACTTTATTCTCCTTCCTGATTTCAGTATATATTTTTAGTATTTCTTTTTTTTGCGGCGACATTCGAATTCTCTGATGAATATTTAGTAAATTGCTGTCATTGAATTCCCTTCCGTGTTGCAGCCATAATTTTTCAATGTGTTTAAAAACAACTTCTTCAGGTCTACTGATGTTTTCCTTTTCACCTGACAGAGATAAAAATAATTTTTGAGTTAAAAATGGTTGCCCTCCTGTCCAACGGATAATTTCCCTGGCAAGAAATGTTTTATTAAATCTAATATGATTCAGGCCGTAAGCCAACTCACAGGCATCTGATTGTGAAAAATAAGGCAAAACAACAGCATTTTTTTTATTGAAAAGTTTGTTAGCTGATTTGTTAGGATTCAATTCGCCGGACGTAGTAACCCCCAGAACAACAATTGAAAGATATACCGCTTGTTTATTAATTATATTCAGAGCTGACTGAATATAGAGAAAAAAGCGTTCCGTTTCGATTACTTTCATAGACTCAGCATTGACTGCATCTATTTCATCAATATAAAGAATAACATGATAACTATTCAGCGTTTTAATCAATTGAGTAAAGCAGGCAGTAACCAGGCTGTTTAGATTGAGTCCTGCATTTTTTTTCCAGACAGGCTGAAAAGCTTCCGGTCTGCCTGCATTTCGGTAAATGATGTAAAAAAAGTTATAGTACCATTTTTTTTCATCTGTATTACTTTTTATCAGCGATGTCATATCAATTGAAATGCATTTGTACCCCTCTTGTTTAAACCTTTGCATGCTTCTGACTTTAAGACTTGATTTGCCCGTTTGCCTGGGAGCCAGGACATAACAAAACTGGTTGTCTTTCAAATGCTGAAAAATATGTTTATCAGATTTTCTTTTTATATATGAGGGGCATCTGGCAGGCAGACTACCGCCAACATGGAAAAAATTGCTTTTTTGCATATCAATATATTTGCCGGTATTTATCAGCCAAATTAAACCGCATAGTCAACAACCACCCTTGCAGTTGTGTTTTTCTTTATCAAATCAACAACTTTAAGATGTTCCGGATGACCTGAATATGTTTTTAAATCTGTATTGTTTTTAAATTCAGAAATGAGGACAATATCATAAGCATTTGGTGATTCTGAATAATTAAGTCCGGTTTCAAATGACACAATTCCAGGAATTTTCGCCGGAAGTTCATCCAGTGCATTCTTTATCTTCCCCATCATATGGAGCTTTTCCGATTCTTTACCAAAGTCTTTGACTTTGAACATGACAACATGTTTGATCATTTTTTATTTTTTTAATACGACATTTTATATATTTTAGGGCTAAATTAATAAAATCATCTTTAATCGTATAAAAAAATGATTATTGGTATTGCCGGAGGAACTGGCTCAGGCAAAACAACTGTTGTAAATAAAATCATGAATAATTTTCCGAAGGAAACAGTTACTATACTTTTTCAGGATAATTATTACAGGGATAATAGTCATATTCCTTTAAAGGAGAGACAGATGCTTAATTTTGATCATCCATCGGCAATTGAATTTGAATTAATGATTCAACATATAAAGGAGTTAAGAAAAGGACAAGCAGTAAATGAACCACAATATTCATTTATTACATGTACAAGACTGAATACAACACAGAGAATTACGCCCCGTGAGGTCATCATTGTTGAGGGAATATTGATATTAACCAATCCTGAATTAAGAGATTTATTTGATTTGAAAATTTTTGTCTATGCTGATGACGATGAGCGTTTAATACGTATTATACAGCGTGACATAACTGACAGGCTGCGAAGTGCAGAAGAGACAATACGACGTTACAAAAAAACTGTTAAACCCATGCATGAACAGTTTATTAAGCCTTCAATGTCTTATGCTGATTTGATAATCCCTGAAGGTGGAAATAATGTAGCTGCCATTGAGATGCTATCAACTTTGATTGAGAAAAAATTAGGAAATGATTATTACAATAAATAAAAGGAGAATTTATACTTATGCTTCAAAATGTTAAGCTTGGAAATATTTTATTTCTTGATATAGAAACAGTACCGGCAATGCCGGAGTTTGATAAGTTAAGTGACAGGATGAAAACCCTTTGGGAAAAGAAATCAAAATATATTGCACTGAAAGATGAAACAGCAGAAATGACATATGAAAGGGCAGGAATTTACGCTGAATTTGGTAAAATTGTCTGCATTTCTGTTGGAAATATTATTCTGAATGATAATACAAGAAAACTGAGACTGAAGTCATTTTTCGGGGATGATGAAAAGTTGATTATACAGCAGTTTAACAACCTTTTAAACAACTACTTTAATCGTCAACAACACTTGCTTTGTGCACATAACGGGAAAGAATTTGATTTTCCTTATATTGCCAGACGTACTTTAATAAACGGATTAAAATTGCCCTCTTTATTAAACATTGCCGGAAAGAAACCCTGGGAAATTCAGCATCTCGATACAATGGAATTGTGGAAATTTGGTGATTATAAGCATTATACATCACTTGATCTACTTACTGAAGTGTTTTGTATTCCTTCCCCTAAAGATGATATGGATGGAAGTGAGGTTTCTAATGTTTACTGGAAGGAAAAAGACCTGTTCAGAATTACTGAATATTGTGAAAAAGATGTTGTTGCCATTGTACAGTTGTTTTTAAAATATTTAGGGGAGTCGTTAATTCTGCCTGAAGATATTATAAGTGTCACAGATTATCAGAATGACGATTAAAACTTCCGTATATCGGTGAAAATAGACATTAACTTTGAAAATACTACATTGACATGGAAATAACAAAAGCAACCTTCCTGTTCAGTAATACAGACATTGAAAAGCTTCCAGCTCCTGAAAAACCTGAATATGCTTTTATTGGCAGATCAAATGTCGGAAAATCTTCATTGATTAATATGCTTGTTAAGAGCAGAAAACTCTCCAAAATATCTTCATCACCGGGAAAAACCAGGACGATTAACCACTTTTTTATTAACGACAGTTTTTATTTTGTTGATTTACCAGGCTATGGTTTTGCCAAAGTATCAAAAAATGAACGCTCAAGATGGCGTCAGATGATAGATGATTATATTTTGAAACGTTCTAATCTTGTTTGTCTGTTCGTGTTGATAGACAGTAGAATACCACCCCAGAAAAATGATGTTGATTTTATCAGGAATCTTGGCATTCAGGGCGTACCATTTACCATCCTGTTTACGAAAACTGATAAAACAAAAGTTTCCAAACTAAAAACAAATAAGGAGCTCTTTGAGAATACCCTGAAAGAAGAATGGGAAACCTTGCCGGATATGTTTGAAACATCAGCAAAATCAAGTGCAGGGAGAGAAGAAATTTTAGCTTTCATAACAAAATGCAATAACGAGTTTATTAAACCGGTTTGATTTTTTTTAGTTTTGCAGCCTAAATCAAAAAGTAAAAATCCATGAACAGAGATGTTCCAATGAAAGTGTTTGCAGGGCGTACCACCTATGAGCTTGCCAGGCAGATAGTCAAAAAAGCCGGCGTAAAACTTGGAGAGGTAAGTTTTAAAAATTTCAGTGATGGTGAACTTCAATTATGTCTGGAAGAAACAGTGCGCGGAGATTATATTTTCATTATCCAGTCAACCTACCAACCTGTTGATAATCTTTTTGAATTGCTCATGATGATAGACGCTGCCCGGAGAGCTTCTGCCTATAAAATAGCCGCAGTTATACCATATTTCGGATATGCACGACAGGACAGGAAAGACCGTCCGCGTGTCTGTATTGCTTCAAAACTAATAGCCAATCTTTTAAATGCTGCCGGTGTAGACAGGATTATGACAATGGACCTGCATGCGGATCAAATACAGGGATTTTTTGATGTCCCGGTAGACCATCTTTATTCCTCTTCTGTTTTTATTCCCTATATCAGGAGTCTTCAGTTAGATAATATGGTTATTGCTTCTCCGGATACCGGCGGTTCAAAACGTGCTGATGCCTATTCGCGACATTTACAATGCGAACTTGTTATCTGCCATAAAACCAGAACGAAACCCAATATTGTTGATAATATCACAGTCATTGGCAACGTAGAAAATAAAAATGTCATTTTATTGGATGATATGATTGACACCGCAGGAACCATTTCATCTGCCGCTGATGCCATCAAATTAAAAGGAGCTGCCAGTGTCAGGGTGCTTGCCACACATCCTGTTTTGTCCGGTCCTGCTTATGAACGAATCGAAAACTCTGGTATTGATCAACTTATTGTGACAGATACCATTCCACTTCAGCAGGAATTATCAAAAATCAAGGTGCTTTCCATAGCTGACATTTTTGCAGATGTTATACAAAAAGTGTACACAAATCAATCTATAAGCACGAGCTTTGTGTTTTAACGAAAATATTAAATCATTTATCCAACAGATTTACAGCGAAATATTTTTTAATATTTAAGAAAGTTCATTACTTTTGCAGCCCTTATTTCTTAACTCAGTAAATTCGAAAGATAAAGGCGCAAGGTGTCGTTTAATCCCGGAGTCCCGACATACTTGATGTCGGGGTGAGGAGTTAAACGATGCCATGCAACGCATAGATTTCGAAAATTACTGAGTTCAGTATTTAATACCCTTACCGGGTGATATTTAATATCCTTCCGTGTGATGGGAAATTAAGTATAAAATAGAGAACTTAATTTTGAGTAGCACAAATTAAATTATTATGAAAACAATTGAAATTAAAGGTTCAGTCAGGAAAGAGACTGGTAAGAAAAACACGAAGAAAATCAGGAAAGCAGGGCAAATACCCTGTGTTTTGTATGGGGGAGAGAAGAATATTCATTTTTCAGCACCGGAAAATAATTTTATTCACCTTGTTTACACGCCCCACGTTTATATTGTAAAACTTGATATAGACGGTGAAATACACAAAGCGGTGTTGAAAGATATGCAATTTCATCCGGTTTCTGATGATATTTTGCATATTGATTTCCTTGAAATATTTGATGATAAGCCGGTTGTGATTGAAATACCAATTAAACTAAACGGAGTGCCTAAAGGTGTAAAAGAAGGGGGCAAACTATACACAATGATGAGAAAGCTCAGGGTTTCGGCGCTTCCTGCTGATCTTCCTGACCAGATGGAAATTGAGGTTGCTCATCTTGACATTGGTAACTCAATTTATATAGAGGACCTTGAGTTTGAAAAACTTGAGTTGTTGAATGCAAAACGCAGTCCTGTTGTTATGGTCAGAACAACACGTGCAGCTAAGGGTATGGAAATGCCCGAGGAAGAGGCTGAAGCCGCAGAAGCAACTGAAGGAGCAGAAGAAAAAACGGAGGAACCTGCAAAAGAATAAGATTGATTTAATAGTTCAAATCCAAAAAAACAGGTATACTTTTGTACCTGTTTTTTTGTTTTATACTCGTATTAGTGATTAAACAATTGATAATGTGAAATACTTAATAGCCGGGTTAGGAAACATAGGTGAAGAATATATCAACACACGACATAATATTGGATTTAAAGTCGTTGAACATATTGCAACAGATAATGGGATTCAGTTTGCGGATAAAAGATATGCTTATGTTGCACAATATAAATTTAAAGGGCGGATTTATGTGCTCATAAAACCCACAACTTACATGAACCTCAGTGGCAAAGCAGTTAATTACTGGATGCAAAAGGAAAACATTAACCCGGCCAATATGTTGATCATTGTAGATGATATTGCATTACCATTCGGCACAATCAGGATGAGGGCTAAAGGCAGTGACGCAGGTCATAACGGATTGATTAATATCAATACGGTTTTGGGACATAATAATTACCCCAGGCTAAGATTTGGTATAGGAAGTAACTTTGGCAAAGGACAACAGGTTCAATATGTTTTGAGTGAGTGGACAGATGAAGAAAAGAAAGCCCTGCCTGAAAAGATCAAAACAATGGCCGAAGCAGCAATTAGTTTTGGTGTGATAGGACTTGAGAGGACAATGAATTTTTATAACGGAAAGTGATTGAATTGTCTCAAAACACATGAGTTATGAGAATTGATAAATTTATCTGGGCGGTCAGGCTATTTAAAACAAGAAGTATGGCCACACAGGCATGCAGGAACAGGAAAGTCCTGATGGACGACCATTTTGTCAAGCCTTCACGAAATATAGGGAAAGATGATATTTTCCAGGTGAAAAAAGCGCCGGTCATTTATACATATAAATGTATTGAACCACTGGAAAAAAGAGTCTCCGCCAAACTTGTCCCAAATTATCTGGAAGACCTGACCCCGGAGGAAGAACTTCGAAAACTCGATGTTCAGCAATCAATGACTTTTGTTTTCAGGCCGAAAGGAAGCGGACGCCCGACTAAAAAAGAAAGAAGACTTTTAGATAAGTTCAACGACAAAAAAAAATAACCCTTTATGATTATAGCAGAAGCAAAAAAAAGAGAAAATATAGCCGAATATGTTTTATACATGTACCAGGTTGAGGACATTATCAGAGCTTTTAAGTTTGATATGTCCCTTATCGAAAAACATATTGTCAATCAATATAAGCTGAATGATGAAATAAAAGAAAAAATTAAGTCATGGTATCAGTCACTTATTGATTTAATGGTTTATGAACAAATCGAAGAAAAAGGACATCTTAGCTTTCTGCAGGATACAGTGACCGTTTTACGTGAATTGCATGAGAAAATTATTAATGATAAATTGGATGAAAACTACATTCAGACTTATCAGGCTATTAAACCATTGATTGATGAATTCAGAAATAAATTAGTTATTGAAGAAAAAGACAAAAATGATGACATCACAGTCTGTTTTCACGCCTTGTATGCCAAATTACTTATGAAATTGCAGAAAAAGCCTATTAATGAGTCAACAGAGAAAGCTTTTTCATCCTTTAGTAAACTCATCTCATTATTAGCATCACATTACCACAAAGATAAAGGTCAAACTTCAAAGAAACCTTGATTGAATATTTTTATCAGGTACCATACAGGCATCCCTCTTACCAAACCAGCGATACCTGTTTTTAGCGATGTAATCATATATTTTATCCCTGAAAAAGACAGGTATGATTTTTAAAAGATATAAAAGCGGCCAGCACCTGCGCAAGTACAAACATATCCTCAGGGCTGCGTCAGACTTTGACCACAATTGTCCGTTTTCATAAAATATAATCGAATCAATGCCCTGAATTTTTGCATTCCGGCTGAAATGTTCCCTGAAATAGTCTCCCTGGATAGAGGAAAACAATAATTTTCTATTTGTATCGCGTTTCAGGATAAATTTTACAGAATTATTGCATAAATTGCAAACGCCGTCAAAAAACACAATTTTATCTGGCTTTTTGGGTGTTACCATAATATTCGTTTTTATACATGAGTCAAATCCAAAAAGCCTCTTTGTTGCCTAACTCTTCGTTATTTGAAATTTTTGAATCCTCATTAACAGACAGTTAACTCCGGTTCGAAAATTACAAATGCCCCCGACATTATATGTAGGAGGACAGGCTCGATTTTGACAAAAATAGTATTTTTAGAAGTTGACTCATACATATCAACATTCGAAACAATAAATTTGATTTGTTTTTTTGCAAATTTGTTCTTAAACCGGCTAACAGGATAGGGTTTTGGAGAATTCAAACGTCAAACATACAAACATGAATGACACAGGGTGTACAAATATTTCATATTTGAAAGAAGGTGGTGTCCCTGCTTTTGAAACAATATTCAAAACATGGTACAGGGGATTATGTCTTTTTGCTTTGAGATATATTGATGATTATAAGGTCTCTGAAGAAATTGTGCAGGATGTGTTTTTAAGATTGTGGGAAAAGAAGGATACCTTGTCTATCCGAAAATCAATCAAATCATATTTATTTCAGGCTGTTAGAAATGCCTGCATTGATTATATCAGGCATCAGAAAGTTGAACAGGGGTATATTTCCGAACAAAAAAATCAAATATCTGAAATGCTTGATAATTCTGAGACACAGCTTTTAGAAGAAGATCGAATAAAGAAAATCATGGATACAATTGAAAACATGCCGCATAAACGGAAGCAAATATTCAGACTTAACAGGTTCGAAAACTTAAAATATAAAGAAATAGCTGATAAACTTAATATCTCAGTCAAAACAGTGGAGGCTCATATGGGTAAAGCTCTTCAACAACTCAGAAAACTGGCGGGATAAACAATATGGTGTAATTTGATTTGAAAAACAAGAATATGATGAATACAAACCAAAAAGATATCAATTGGGCTTTAATAGCCAGGTGCCTGTCAAAAGAGGCCAATGAAGATGAAAGCAGACAGACACAGCAATGGATTGAAGCAAGTGAAGAAAATAACCGGGAATTTTTAAAGATTTCAGGGATATGGGACGACATACAACATTTAGACCGCTCAGATTTATTTGAGCCTCAAGCTGCTTTTAATAAAATCAAGACCAAACTTGAAACCGGAACGGCGCAAAATAATACACAACAAAAAGAAAAGACAGTTCGACTGAATAAACCACTTGTTTCCATTCTGAAAATTGCAGCTTTTGCTATTATATTTCTCGCTGTGGGATTTGTCATTTACCAACAGGTTCTTAACATAAATAACCGGATGATTATTGTAAAAACAAATGATACGGAAGTAAAAGACGTACATTTACCGGACGGAACAAGCGTCAGTTTGAATTCGAATAGCAAAATTGAATACAGGGCGGATTTTGAAAATGATGTGCGGGAAGTAAATTTGTATGGAGAGGGCTTTTTTGAAGTTATTCCGGACAAAGAAAAACCATTTGTTGTCAACCTGGCACAAGGAAAAATTAAAGTTTTGGGGACTTCTTTTCTTGCCAGGTCACATACCTTAACTGAAGTGGTTGTCGTGTCAGGTAAAGTGGAATTATCAGAGAACCGTTCTTTGAATAACTATTTTAAACCAAATAAGGTTACCCTGGAGAAAGGAGACAAAGGTATTTTAAATGAAAAAACGGGGCAGGCTGTTAAAACCAGGAATAAAGATGAAAATTATTTGTCCTGGAAAACAAAAATTCTTACCTTTAGTGATACGCCTTTGTCTGAAGTGGCTGAAAAAATTGAAGATGTTTATAAAGTAGAGATCAAAATAAACAATAAAAAAACCAGAGAAATTCCACTATCAGCAAAATTTGATAACAGGCCGGTTGAAACAGTTTTTAAGGTTATTGAGAAGACATGCTTTGTGAAGATTGAGCATTTAGGCAATAATAATTACGAGATTGATCAGTAAATGTAAAGCCGGATATTTTTTTACATGCAGTTTAAGTCAGAAAGTCTGAAATAAAATGACTTAGAAAAAATGTATGAGTATTGATTTATACTTTCAGCTTTAAAAATATGCAAAGATTAAAAAAAAAGCTTATGAAATACTTTATCTACCCACTGATCATATTGACATTAACCATGTGTTCGTCAGGCAATGACAATGTTATGAAAATGGCTGAAAAACCGAGTCTCTCCGAAGCGTATGTTCCACCCCGTAATATAGAATCTACGCAGGAATTACCCGTTGAGAAATCACCAGAAACAAAAGAGAAAAAAATCATCAAAGAGGGTGAAATGGGTATTGAGGTTGAGGATATAAAGTCAGCGAAAACCTTGATTGATTCTCTTGTAACTGCCTATGATGCCTATTATGCCAATGAGAATTTTTCAAATACGGACTGGCATTTTAGGTACAACTTGAAAATAAGAATACCAGCTGAATATTTCGAAAATTTTGTTGCTGAACTTGGAACCGGACCTTTCAAAACCAACTATAAAAACATTTCAGCACGCGATGTCACAGAGGAATTTGTCGATTTGGAACTGAGGCTGAAAAACAAAGAAAAGTACCTGGAAAGTTATTATGAACTCCTCAGCCAGGCCAAAACAGTCAAGGATATGGTTGATATACGCGAAACCATCAGAAAAATTGAGGAAGAGATAGAGGCAGTCAAGGGCAGGATGAAATATCTTATTAACCAGGTTTCTTATTCTACGCTTGATTTGGGCATTGAACAGGAAAAAGAATACACTTACAAACCGGAAGACAAGGGAAATTTTTTCAACAGAATAAAGGTTGCAGTCACCAGGGGAGCCTATGGCCTGCTTGATTTCACTGTTTTCCTGATACGTATCTGGCCAGTCATTATCCTGTTTGTCTTATTCTTTTATTTTTATCGTAGATTTCGCAAAAGAAAAAAGAGGAAAAAACAGGCATAAGGGTAAAAATGTTTTTTTTTCAATAAATTATCGAACCACCCGGATTTAGCAAAATTTGGTCGGAGTTATTAATTTAAAATTTTGTCAAAATACATAATTTCTTCTTTGTTATTCAATTACAGACGCCATATGTTTGAAAGCATGATTTCTGAAGAAATACTTTTTCAATACTTCAATTGTTATGCTGTAGTAATTGATTATCTTTTTCTTTTTGTTTTCCAAACATATTGTAACCTGTGAAAAACACTGTCAAATATATTTTTATCTTTCTTGTCTGTTGTGTAACAGGAAGACAACTCTTTGCACAGATACGACCTCTGCAAAAAACCGTTACTCTTGAAGTTGACAGTGCACACATCACAGCAGTTCTTGATTCCATTACAGTAAAGACCCAGGTTAATTTTGCATACAATACCAATATTTTTTCTGATGAAATGTTGTTTACGTTTTCATTTCGGAATGAGCCTGTTAATGAAATATTGACAATTTTATTGAATAATACAAGTATCACCTTTGAGCAATTTGAGGGACTTGTCATCCTATTTGATCCTCAAAAAACTGAAAACTCAAGTACAGGTATCCCACGCAAAGAGAAACGATATGATTTCCGTGGAAATGTTTATGATGCACATTCTCAATTGCCTGTTCCTTTTGCCCATGTTACCATAAAAAATGAAAGTACTGGTACCATTACAAATCTTAACGGGGACTTTGACCTGTCCATTCCTCCGGGCCATAGTGATGATACCATAGAGATATCCTACCTGGGATACACACCGGAAATAATTCCCATCATGACTCTGGACACGACAAAACTCATAGTCAAACTCAGGCCCGCGGATATTCAGCTACAGGAAGTGAAGATTCCGTATAAGGATCCGCTGGAAATAATCAACCTGGCCATCAACAGGATTCCTGACAATTATGATACCGATGATGCGATGTTAAGAGCTTTTTTCAGGGAAATCATTAAGCAGGATAATCAGTATATCTCTATTTCAGAAGCATTGACAAAAATCCACAAAAAATCTTACAAAAATCCCTGGTTTCATGACAGGGTGAAAATTATCAGGGGGAGGCGTAAAAAAGATGTGAAACGCATGGAAAAAATCAATTTTACTTATCAGGGGGGAATCTATAATACACTAAAACTTGATATTGCCGCTGATCGACCATCGTTTGTTCACCCAGGGGAGGTTGAGAAATATCAATATAGGCTGGATAATATGAAATACTATCATGACAGGTTGGTGTATGTCATTTTTTTTACTCAGCGTGATCATATTAAAGAACCTTTATATACCGGAAATCTCTACATTGATTCAGAATCATTTGCCATTGCCGGCGCTGAATTTAAAATTACTCCAAATGCCCCTTGATAAAGCTTCTGAGTATCTTGTGAAAAAATATCCATTACGATATCATGTTATGCCTGTATATTCTCATTACAGGGTGCAATATAGATACTACAACGGGATGTGGAACCTGGCACACGGGAAATCTGAAATTCATATGCAAATTACCAATCATCGAAGCAAAAAAGATGACAAAACCATTTTTTCCACGATATCTGAGTTCCTCATTACAGAAAAACAATCATCTCTTGATGAGAAAATCAAATTAAGCGAATCTACAGGCTCCGCAGACATCTTTTCTGAACAGGTCAAAGGATATAATGAAGAGTTCTGGGGTAACAATAACTACATCAAACCTGAAATTTCCTTGCAGGAAGCTTATAGAAAGTTATCGCATGATATTTCTGTAATTATGCAAAATGATGGTTTAGACACCAAAAAAAAGGGGCAGGCTAATGAGGGTTTTTGAAATAGCCTACGTCATGTATTAAAAATAGAAGTGATTAATAACTAGTTTTCAATTTTTTAATACAATCATGAGTTTATTAGGAATTGTAAATTCCCTAAGAGCTATGTTATTCCGGGTGAAACGAGGAATCTGTTCAATATTAACCGGATAGTAGTATTTAGATAAGTAGTTCTTATATTACGCAACAGTAGTTTAACTTTTAAAAAATACAACATCATGAAAAAAAATATATTTTTGAGCTTAACAGCTATCATCGCCGTTTTTTTGCTCTATAGCTTTATCGACCCGGATAAAGACTTTTTTAATAATTTGGTGAATAACATAGAGAAATATCAACAAAAATACCCGGCGGAGCATGTATATCTTCATACTGATAAAACCGTTTACCGGCCCGGAGATGATGTTTGGTTCAAAGCCTACATTGATACCCAGCCTGTAACATCTTCATCAAGGTCCGAAAAACTGTTTGTGGCTTTGATGGACAATAAAGGTCAAAAACATGTCAAAGAAGTATTTCTGACCGGGCAAAATGCAGCCCTCGGTGATTTTAAAATTCCATATTCTATTGAAGACGGAACTTATCATATTATTGCCTACACGAGCTGGATGAAAAACCAGAATGTTGAAAGTATCTTTGATAAAACGATTACCATTTCCTCTTCTGTTGTTCCTTTTTTCAATATTGAAACAGTATTTGATAAAGATTATTACATTCCCGGAAACAAGGCCACTTCAACCTTTTTTATTTCAGACAGGTATAATAAAGGTCTTGCGAATGTGAAATTAAAATACGCCATACAGCATAACGGGATTATAATACAAAAGGATAAGGTTAAAACCAATAATGACGGAAAAGCAGATGTTGAATTTGATATACCTGCTGAAGATGATTTTAAGGGGAATTTAACATTAGTGATTGAATCTAAATATGCCAGAAACAAGGAACATCTCAAAGTCAATATACCGATCGTATCTGACATAGATTTGCAAATGTTTCCCGAGGGTGGATATCTTATTGAAGGGAAACATTCAGAGATTGCATTCAGGGCAGTCACTGATTTTGGAAAACCATTTGATTTTGAAGGAATATTGGTGAACTCCGAAGGGAATCAAATGCAAAAAGTAAAAACTTTTTATAAAGGAATGGGGTCTTTTTCATTGAAACCTGCAGAAAATCAGCAATATTCCATTGAATTTAATATTCCCGGCAGTACTAAAAAATTTTCCTTCGATATACCTGAGGCAGAGGAAGAGGGATTGATAATGTCGTTGAATGAAATGCAGGACAGTGCCATATTGATAGATGTTGCAACATCTTCAACAAATATTATTAACAAAATATTTATCGTTGTACAACAGAAAGGTGATATTGTGTGGGCAGCGAAAAGCGCTTTGAAAGACAAAACCACAGTTAAAGTTCCTGTCGATGATTTACAGCCGGGAATTATCCGGATTACTGTTTTTAATAGTCTTGGGATACCAAAAACTGAACGACTTGTTTTTGTCAACAAAAAACAAATACCCAATATTTTTATTGACACAGATAAAGATGTTTATGCCCCGAGAGAGCAGGTAACGATGAATATCAGTCTCAGGGATAATAAAGGGAAACCAATCCCGGGAAATATTTCACTCGCTGTCTCAGATGAATTATTTACTACTGAAAACCCGGAACAGACAATTCAGTCATCATTTTTGCTCGATGCTGAACTCAAAGGAACAGTTGCTAGTCCAGCCTGGTATTTCCAGGAAAAGGATTCAGCAGATAAAGCTTTGGATTTGGTTATGATGACGCATGGCTGGCGAAGGTTCCAGTGGGATTCTGTTCTACAGGTTGAAAAATTGCAGGAATCCCGGTATACAAAACAGGACGGCATTTCCGGACTTGTAGTAAACAACAGAAACAGAGCAGTTCCGAAAGCTAAAATCATTGTAACAAACAAGGTGAATTTTGACAGGTTTTCTTTGTTCGCTGATAAATCAGGTACATTTTATGTGCCTTTCAGTGAGTATAATCTTGCTTCTCATTTGCTTGATTTTTCAGTAACATCACCTGATGGCTCTCAAAAATATCATGTCATTACCGATCATTCTTTTGCTGATAAAGTAGCTTCATTTTGCATGAACATATCTCCTTTATCAGAGCAAACCTTTTACCAGGAAGAAGACGCAAGATATGTCAATTACCAACAGGTTACTCCATTAAATCCTGAGTATTACAAAAAAGAGATACCAGATACCAGGGCCGCTCAAAAATGGACCAATAAAAATACTCCTCCGCAAAAAGATTACTCGTCAAGGACCAGTGTTATGGAAATAATAAAGGAAATAAAAAATTTTACGATGATTGGTGATAAAATTGTCTTTCCAGGTAACAGAAATTCCTTTTATAACCAGCAGGGCGCATTGATTGTTGTGGATGGTGTTATGCTTGGAGACAATTCTGATGTGCTTCAGACAATTGCTCCCAGTGATATTGCTGACATTAATGTTACTAATGATCTTACCGAAGTCCATAGGTATAGCGCATTATACTCGGCAGGACTTATTGAGATTACAACTAAACGTGGTCCCGGGTTCACACCAGAGAGTAAAAATCAAAATGCAGAGCTTGTTAACAGGGGTTTCAGAATACCACGAGAATTTTATGCACCCCGGTATGACGACAAATCCAAAAATAAAAACCAGCCGGATTTAAGAACAACAATATATTGGAATCCGGAAATAATTATCGGAAATTCAGGAGATACAACAATAACTTTTTATAACGGAGATATTAAAAGCCGGTTAATACTGACGGCCGAAGGACTTATTGGTAATAATATGCCATCAATTGGTAAAGGAGAATATGGGGTTGATCAATAACAATTCAGTATTAAAACAAGCAGTTAACACCACCAAAGGATGATATTCTTTGGTGGTGCTAATCATTCCTCCGACAAAAATACATTCGTCAGGCTAATCAAAATGGTAATTGATATTGATATTTGTTGAAAATTTGAGATCATCCACTTCTTCAACAAGTTCATGTTCGCCTTCTGAGAAATACCAGTTAACAGAAACCTGTCCGCCTGTTGATTCGTAATCTTTCAGTATCATAAGTATTTCGTATAATCTTTTATATGAACTTGAATTGAAGTAATCGAGTTTGAAATTGAACCTAAGCGGCTTATTAACCTTTTCAATATATTCTGTTATCCAATTGATAATAGGTTCATAAAATTCAGCCGTATCATCAAGATAGGATTCTCCGGATATTTCACAATTGCCGGTTTCTGCATTAAAATGTACCGTAGGTATGAAATACTCCTCTTTATAGCCCTTAATGTCGAGATTCTTCATTTGAATATTTTTTATTAATTTTCACTAAAAGCATAAAATATGATAAATTATCCGATATACGTTTAAAATCAGCTTTTAATTTATTGTCAGAAAATTGGGCTGCGTAAACAAGGCCAATATTCGCTCCTCCTTTGTCACTGTCTGGTAGCTCAAGTTGCTGCAGTTTAAATTGTCTTAAGCCGTTTTTGTCAAGTGTGTTTATTTTTTTGATTCGTTCAGATAATAATTTTTGTTGCTCAATATTTATCTCATTCACTGTATAAAATTCGTAGGAATCTTCCTGTTCTTTCAGTACAAATACGCCCCTTCCCGAATCCTTATCTTTGTTTTCCCGGTCGGCCGAGTAGTAGGAAATATTTTGGGCAATTTCTATAAATATTTTGAAAAATCTTCTGTTTATAGAAGCGCCATGCATTTCTGTATCAAGAATCAGATCGCTGACGTCTTTGATAAAATGTTTATCAAAAACACCTTTGTAAAAAAAGATATAGTTCTTCTCTGCTTCAGCTCCCGGAGCAGGAATTCCAAACTTCTCCAATATCTCAAAGGCATCCCTGTTATGTAAGTTTCTGTTCACGATGTAATTGTATCCATAAAATTATTATACACTAACTATTCTGCTCCTCAATCAAAATGTTAATTTTCTGCCTTGATGCAAGCATTAAATCCTCAACTTCAATGATTTGTTCCGGGTCATCCTCATCAAAATACCAATTGACCTCTACTTTACCTCCTTTTTTTTCATATTCCTTCAGGAAACACAGGATTTCAAAAATTCTTTTTGAAGAACTGGTATTATAATATTTTAACCTGAAGTTAAAAGTAAGAGGTTTTTTTTCAAATTGAAAATATTCTTTAAGCCAATTAATGAGCGGTGTATAAAATTCAAGGGCATGCTCCGGAAACGATTCGCCGGATATTTCACATTTGCCTGATTCAGCATTAAAATCAACTTCCGGAATGTGTTCATCCTCGTAAAAAGCAGACCCTTCAATTTTAAGATTCTTCATATGAGTAATTTTATATTTTACGACCACTAAACTTCCGAATTACTGCTGTTTGCAGGCTTAGAAAATATAAAACCAATCATGCAAAAAGCAGGTTTTTATGTCCAACTAATTTATAACATTCTTTTTAAATAATATCGTTCTTATTAATAAAAATGATTTCATCCTGTCAATGGAACCAAACTCAATATCCAGATTATTTGAAGCATGGATGGCAATATCAATAAAACCAAGGTTAGCGCCACCATATTTATTATCCTGCTCGTGAAAAAGCGAACGTTTAAATTCCCTTAAATTCAGCACGTCTTTGCCTGAAATCTCTTCATATCGCTTTTTAAGGCTCAAAAGGTGTATTGGTGAAGTTACATTAAATGATACCAAGACATAAGCATCATCTATATCAAAAATGACAATTGAGCCAACTCCGTAATTTCCGTTGTCTTTCTTTTTTTCAGCAGAATATGCACTGATGTTCTGTCCCAGTTCAAGAAAAATTTTAAATATTTTCCAAAAGTTATTCTCTTTTTTTTTAAAGTATGTTTTGAGATGTGATTTAATTTGACCTATAACTTTATTAGTAAATACACCATGATAAGAAAGGATGATTTCACTATCTTTCTCAAAAGTATCTCTGAAAAGATTAAAATCATTAAGATTTTGAACAACTTTGATATCTTTAAGTTTTTTTTCTTCCATGATGGCCGCTTTTGGGCTCTTGTTTTACATTTATAATGATACTGATAATATCATGCCAAAAATGATATATCAATAATCGGATTTTAGCGACTTTTTTAAATAAAATATTTCGTTTTATCCAATAACAAGTCATTTCTGTAAAGCAGTCAGTCAAATATACAAATTATTTTTGACTACTCATCAAACTTCTTGGCTTCTTCCCAGTATGTATTCATTTCATCCAGAGTCATATCTTTTAAAGATTTCCCTGATTTTAGTGTTTTATCTTCCAAATAACCGAAACGTTTCAAAAATTTCCTGTTTGTTTTTTCCAGCGCATCATCAGGATTTATGCCATATAAACGTGCTGCATTAATAATTGAAAAGACAAAATCTCCAAACTCTTCTTCAGCTCTTTGGGAATCTCCCCGTTCAAATTCTTTTTTAAGTTCATCCATTTCCTCTGTTACCTTGTCCCATATTTGCTCCCTGTGGTCCCAGTCAAAACCAACACCACGTACCTTATCCTGGATTCTTTTCGCTTTTACCAATGAGGGCAGACTTTTGGGTATTCCGGCAAGCACTGATTGGTTCCCGTCCTTTTCCTGTAGTTTTAGCTGTTCCCAGTTTTGTTCAACTTCCTGCGAATCTTTTACACTGGTATTGCTGAAAATATGAGGGTGTCTGTATATCAGTTTGTTACATAACGTCTCAATAATGTCCTTCATGTCAAAAACTTTTTCCTCAGAGCCAAGTTTAGCATAAAAAACAATATGCAAAAGCAGGTCCCCGAGTTCTTTTTTGATGTTATCCATATGACCGGAAGCAATGGCTTCAGTCAGTTCATATGTTTCTTCAATTGTCAGGGTTCGCAGGCTGTCGAAAGTTTGTTTTTTGTCCCAGGGGCATTCTGCACGCAGTTTGTCCATTATCTCAAGGAGTCTGCCAAATGCTTCTTGTTGTTCTTGTTTATTGTTTGTTGTATTCATATTCATTCAAAATCTATCCTTATTTTGCTGTTAATTTTGAGGTTAAGTAATGATTTCACCTGCCCGTCACAAATTGCTATCTCCAGATGTCCTGTTGAATTAAATACAGCGACAAGTTCACCTCCGGGACTGTCATGATAAGATGTTGATATTTTTTTTATCTTGTAATAATTGCTGCTTACATATATGGTGAATTTTCTTTCGTTGCAAATTTCTACAAAATATTCTTCTTTTATATTTGTTATTGCATTCTGGTAAGAGTCAAAATGAACAATAATGCCGAACAGTCGATTTCCTTCAAGTACTGGCTTAACCGGACTTGTAACCAAATAATCCTGTGTTTTGACTCCCAATTCAGTGATGCTTTTTTGACGAATGATTTCACATGTTACAGGGACAAAAATATTCAATTCATTAAAAGTAGATGATTTATTTACATACTTTTTTTTATCCACCTGAACAATTATACCTGGTTGCAATTCGAATAAAAGCCCAAAAACACCATTGTCAGTACTTATGAAATAATGATTGTCATGTTTAACAACCAAGAATCCCCTGTTTTTATATTGTTCTGACTGTACACCAATAATATGGACAGTATTTTCAGGGAAATGCCGGTATGAATTTTTTAATAAATAGGCTGCCTGTGAAATATTGTGTGGCTGTATGGAATGTGAAATGTCCACAATTCGGGTATCCGGGCAAAGAGATAAAATTCCGGCCTTTACAACTCCTGAATAGATATCAGTGTAGCCCCAGTCTGTGGTTAAAGTGACAAAATCCATACGGTGTATTAAAAAACAAACAAATATAAAAAACAAGATTGATTCAAAGGAAATTTTACATTTGTATTTTCAGACAAAGTCAGTTTCTTTTGGTTATAACATCCACCTAAACACGATTAACCCTGCTTTGACGATTATAAATATTATCAGACTGATGGACCGGGCAGTTTACCGGTGTGGGTTTAGGTATTCTGCTAAAGGACAGGTTATGATGTCACATCGATTAAATGAAGGATTTTGCTGTTTAAAAAAAGTAGATATAATAATCACTTTTCAACAATTCTAAACTCAACCCGCCTGTTTTTTGCTCGTCCGTAAGGTGTTCTGTTATCCGCTATGTGAATTTCTTCTCCAAAGCCTATATATCCCAGCCTGTTTTTATCTATACCCTGTGAAATGAGGTATTGAACAACCTCTTTTGCTCTGCGGAGTGAAAGGTCATAATTGTATTTCTCACTCCCCTGATTATCAGTGTGTCCTAATATTTCAATTTTAAGTTTTGGATTGTAATCGAGGTATTTGACTAATTTGTCGAGTTCTTCGTAAGATTGGGGCAATAATTTGGATTTGTCAAATTCAAAATAAATCTTTTTTAAAACAACCGGATGGCCGGGTTTCAGCATATCAGGTGAAGGCCAGTCAAATTCATGCTTGATTTTTTTCCCGGAAATCTTTGATAACTTCTTGTCTTGTTCTTCTATCCTTTTTATTCCATTGTGGCACTGGCATTCAAGACTGTCAGCAACCGGCAAAACAGCAACCTTATCTAAATATAAGAAAACAGGAGCGTCTGTTAACATGCTGCTGGATGTATTACCCTGTTTATTCTCAACAGAATGGAGCCATGCTCTCAGGCCAAAATGCATTTCATTACCATTAGCTTTGTATGGTATACAATATTGCTTCCAGCTTTCCTGTTGATTGTCTGTTTCTTCTAAAGAAAATTTAACTTTGTGATCGTTTCGGATCAATTTTTTTTCATGAATAGGTAATTCTTTATCCAGTAAAATTGATAATCCGGCAACAATACTATGTCTGTTTTTGCCGGTTGAAATACTGAGTTGGATACAATATAGTTTTCCAGGATGCATTTTTTCCTTCAATTTGGTGTGAATATACCTGACCAGGTAAGTGTTTTTATCATGTAATTGCAGTCCAATGTAGTTTTCTCTTTTTTGACCGGCAGAATCTCCGGTAAGATGTCGGTGGTGTGTTGACCCGAGATAGGTGTTGAAATAGACTGGTGTGATGTTATCAGTTGAATTCCAGGCTGGTATTAATTCGGATAAATGGTGTGTACTATTTGTATAAAATTCACGTGGTTTTAGTTTATATTCAGCAAAATCGCTGTTTAATATCAGATTCAGGGTATCTTCTGAATCTTTACGGCTGTTATTTTGAGTATTTGTTATATTTCCTCTTTCATAATGTATTGTGTAAATCAATGTTGAATCTTTGTATACATCCTCTGTTTTAGAGACTAATTCATCATTATTATATTTTTCAAAAAAAACAAGATTTCCCGACGGGTTGTAATATTTCCATCTGCCGTCCTTAACAGGTAATGGATTACGACTCCTTTCTTTTTTGTATTTTTCTTTTCTCCTGATATTTCCGTCGGGATAATAATACTTCCAGGTACCGATTTTTTTGGTTATTGATCTATACCTGTTTGAATGAGGAATGCTAATATCATACTTAGCCATTTTACCTTTTGCCCTCATTTTACCATCCGGATAATATAGTGTTTGCTTTTCAGTTACACTTGATTTTTTTTCCTTATCCTGGCAGGGAGGTGGTTTTGAATGATAGTCTTTTCTTTTAAAATACAGGAATAACTTTTCAATTCCGGTTTGAGCATATGCGTTATCCGGAGATAAACACAAAACCAATACTGAAAGAACAAAACAAACAAGATATGTTATTTTTCCTGACCTCATAATCAACTATTCAATTCTTATTATAACAAAAATTAATTGATAATATTACCAAAAATCATCTGAATTTTATGATATGTTGAAAATTATTAATAATTCGGCAACAAAAATATGACGCTTTTTTAATAGAATATGTAGTTTTATCATTTTAAATATTTCATTGACAATTTCTATTCAGTTTAATATGGACAAGAAAAAAGTATTTATCAGTTATAGCAGCCGTGAGCCTGACAGGACGATAGCACAAAGTTTTAGCAATTACCTGGAAAAAGAGGGTATACCAACTTTTCTTGCTTCAAAAAGCATCAGGATAGGTGATAACTGGAGCA
>CAZVTW010000018.1:0-29489 GCA_964629805.1 uncultured Bacteroidales bacterium
GAATTTCACCCTGTGAAATATTTTATAATCGGAAGAGTTATTTCACAGGGTAAACGAATTAATTAACTTTCAGTTAATTTTTTAATCATCCCTGTGTGTCCCGAAATCTTCGAATTCGAGGATACTCGACCAAAGGTCGGTATGTTTGAGAACCTTAATCATGGATGTTTCATATTATTTATTATTCATTTTTAATTCAAACATCATGAGCAAAGAATTTAATGATACCGGTATATGCAATCCGCAAAAGCACTACATGGTAGACCCTTCAGATAAAATAGAACGGATTATTCATTTAATCGAAAAAGGGAAATATTTTTCTATGAACCGTCCGCATCAATTCGGAAAGACAACGATACAAAGCCTTTTAACCCGGAAATTGATGCTATTGGATAATTAGTGTCCATCCATAAAGTAAGTGTCTCGGCCAGAAAGTTCGAGGTCGAGGCGGATTAAAAATCATAAACCGCAGTGTACTAATGTACATGAGGATTTAGGGTTTTTAATCCAACGAAGAGATCGGACTTTATGGACAGACACTAATTATATTGTAATCTATTTAAGTTTTGAAGGAATAGGTGATGACATGTTTAGCAATGAGGAATCATTTACTTCCGGCTTTGTTGATAGTGTTTCAGATATTTTATTTAGATTAAATTATACTGATCAGGCCATTCTTTGGAAAGAGCAGATTGATAACATCAAAACTTTCAAGCATTTATCAATGTTTATAACTCAATTTATTGTAAAATTTCCAAACAAAAAAATAGTTCTTATCATTGACGAAGTTGATAGGAGTAGTAATAGCCAAATATTTTTGAGTTTCATGGGAATGTTGAGATATAAATATTTACAGACTGATTCAGGTTTTGATTCAACTTTCCAGTCAGTTATTCTCGGGGGAGTGCATGATGTTAAAACAATCAAACTAAAAATAGCGCCTGATTCATCAGGAAAAATGAATAGCCCCTGGAATATCGCTGTGGATTTTAATATCGACATGACTTTCCATCCCAAAGAAATAGAAACAATGCTAACAGATTATGTGGAGGAAACCAAAGCAGACATGAATATTCCTGCCATAGCAGAAAAAATATATTATTATACATCGGGATATCCTTACCTGGTGAGTAAAATTTGTAAAGTAAATGATGAAATAATTATACCCTTAAAAGAACAGTTGACCTGGGATGAATACGATATTGATAAAGCTTTTAAATACCTCGTAGATGAATCATATTCCACCACGCTTTTTGATAATATTATAAAAAACCTGGAGAACAACAGCGACTTGTATAAGTTCGTTTTTAAAATCACCATAAACGGGATTCTTTTTACCTATAATATAAATGAACCGGTCACTTATTTAGCTTTGCAATACGGTATTATTAAAAATGATAATGGTATATGTTCAATTCATAACAGAATTTTTGAACAAAGGATTTACAACTATATGATTGCCAAAACAATTGTAGCTGAAAAAAATGTAACGTTTCCTGAATCATATGGTCAGTATTATGTTCATGATGAGTTGAATATTCCTTTCATTTTGGAGCGTTTTCAGCGGTTTATGAAAGAAAATTATTTAAAAAAGGATAACAAATTTATTGAACGGGAAGGTCGCCTGATATTTCTGTCATTTTTGAAACCAATTATTAACGGAAAAGGATTTGATTTTAAAGAGCCTGCAGTTGGCGATGAACGACGTGTGGACATCGTCGTCACTTTTAATGACAAACGCTATGTTATTGAATTGAAAAACTGGTATGGTGATCATTACCATCAAAAAGGGCTTAAACAATTGAGTGACTACCTGGATAACTATTCTCTGAAGAAGGGATATTTGTTAATCTTTAACTTTAATCAAAACAAAACGTTTAAAACTGAAACAATTAGTTTTGAAGATAAAGAACTTTATGCAGTCTGGGTGTAAAATCACCCCATAAATCTTAATAAACGAAGAAACGACCCTGTATTCAATCATCTTAGGATATTCCCGATACCTATTCTTCAATATGTATCACGCAGGAAATAATTTCGCTTTCTTTATAACCATACCTGACAGCTTTCACCCGTAATTGAGTTATTCCTGACGAAAAGCGTAATGGCTTGTAATACAATAGCCAGTGTGGGTCAGGGCCTGTTTCGGTTGTGTATGCAAATGAAGCGCCCTGTGTATCACAATACAAGGAAAAAGTAGTGGGGTTTTTAACTGTTATGCTGTCGCTTTGTATTCTTTCTGCACCCCTGTTGTCCGGTGTATTTGGTATAATCCAGGGACTGTGTGTAACCGGTTGTTGGCCATCCGGCCACATTTGCCGCACCATATCTTCTTCTGAAATGTCACCCATGTCTTTAGATTCAATCCTCCATTCATCCAAAACGTCCCTCATTCTATCCAGAACAGATTCATAAGCAGGGTCTTCGGCAAGATTGTTCACCTGGTAGGGATCAGCAATACAATCATATAATTCTTCAGCAGGACGCGGACTTGTAAACCAGTTTTTTTGAGGGCCAGTGAGTTTATCCTCTGCATACAATCGCAGCAGTTCCTGCATGATGTTACTTTTGTTCCTGTAGGGCACCCACAACACATATGGCGCATTGGGATAATAATTTCTGCAGTAACGATAGCGATTATCCCTGACTGAACGTATCATGTCATATGATTCATCAAATCGGTCGCGGGCAGAGAAAACATAGTCGCGAGGTTTTGCCTTTTGATTCCCCAGGAACGGTTTTCCCTGCATATACCCGGGTACTGGCACACCGGCGACAGATAACACAGTTGGCCCAAAATCAATGGAGCTGATAAGATCATTGTTCATGGTCATGGGTTTTATTTTACCCGGCCAGCGAATGATAAGCGGAATTTTCGTGCCGGAATCATACAGCCATCTTTTACCTCGTGGCAGACCATCTCCGTGGTCGCTCCAGAAAAACACGACCGTATTTTCCCTGAGTCCGAGTTCTTCCAGTTCAGCAAGCTTTTCACCAACAATAGTGTCAAGCATTGCTATATTGTCATATAATCTGGCTATTTCTTTCCTGACAGGTTCAGTGTCCGGATAATAAGGCGGAACAGAAACATCCGACGGGTCTGTTCTCACAGGATCAGGCCAGTTATGACTTTCGTGTGTGATTGTGTAATTAAAAACAGCAAAAAATGGTTGATCTTTATCAGGTCTGTTTTTGTAATGAGCTGTTTGGCTCGATTCATCCCAGATTGTTTCAGGTGTTTTTCCCAAAGCAAACTGATAATCTGTTTTTGAGTTGTTTGTGCAATAATAACCTGCGGCCCTGAGATATTCAGTAAAAGTTTTGACATAATGCGGTGGAACAGCTGCATAAGGTGTTGGTAAACCACCTGTCCGGCCACGATGGGAAGTACGCATGTGCTGGCAACCAATGGAAGTCTGGTACATCCCGGTAATTATCCCTGTACGGCAGGGCGCGCAAACCGGAGCGGAAGTATACACATTCGTATATCGCATGCCTTCATTGGCTAATTGGTCCAGATTGGGTGTTTGAGCTACCTGATCGCCATAGCAGCCAAGCCGCGGACTGATATCTTCGCACGAAATCCACAGAATATTTGGTTTACTCTGAACATGAATTGTTTCCGGAGTTTTTTCTTTCTTTTCCGGTTGTTGCTGTTGACAACCTGATTGAACAAAAATACCTGTTAATGATAAGATGCCTGCTGAAATGTTTTTAAATTGTCGAAGTTTTTTCATGATAATTTCGGGTGTATTGATATAAAAATGAAAAGTTATACACCCGGCAAGATACAAATATCTCTCTAATTCACAAATTAGAAATCTGATTATTTATATGTTTCCGTGAAGTTGTCATTGGGGTCGTTTTTGTCTTCCTGCTCTTCTTCACAACCCATAAAACCCGATACCAGGATTAAACTTAGAAGAGAAATAAAATATGTTTTACGCATGAAATATAAAATTTAGTTGATACCTGTCATTATAACACATAAATCTAAAAATACCCTGACATAAAAATGACACATGGTTAAATTTTATTCACGGAAAACACATGCAAAGCCCCCAAACGGAAGCATTGTAACCTGAATTGATTCCTGACTGCTTATTGAGGTTTGCAAGGTGTTGAACTGGTCAGGAGATTCCCCGTCCTTTTTAAGGGTCATAATATATTCTTTATCATCTGAAAGAAAAAAAAGGGAGATATTTTTTGTTACTTTTTTATCCAGACTATTGATTCCTGCCAGATACCAGGTATCGTCTTTCTTCCTGGCAAGAATGGCTAATTCACCCGGAAATCCGTCAAGGTATTTCGTTTCATCCCAGACAACAGGGACATCTTTTAAAAACTGTTTTGCCATATCTTGTAAATTCAAATAAGCAGAAGCTCTGTCTGCCATATGGACAATGCCGGATTCGAATATTACACTTAACGCCAATTCGTGCCCATAAGTCGTTATGTGTGGATATTTATTGTCACTAAAAGTACATGGGGTATAGTCCATCGGGCCGAAAACATTTCGGGTAAACACTGCTATGGTATTTATAACCGGGGCATTGTCGGGAAAATCCTTTGCAAACCTGTATGACTCTCCGCCCCTGATAGCTTCCATGGTCAGCAGGTTGGGATACGTCCTGCGCCATCCTCTTGGCAGGGTGCATCCGTGAAAATTAACCAGCAGATGATATCTGATTGCATCTTTCAGTATATCATGATACAGCTTAATGACATGCTGCTTGTCACTATTGAAAAAATCTACTTTAATACCTTTGATACCCCATTCCGCGAGCTTTTTCATTTCTTTTTTTCGCAAAACCGGATTTTCCAGAATAAATGTATCCCTGCTGAAATTATTTTCGCGCCTGCCACCTGAATTATACCACAGCCATATTCCGATATTTTTTTCTCCTGCATAATCAATGACCTCACTGATATTTCCATCTGGCATATTTTCCCAGCCTGCATCTACAAGAGAATATTTCCATCCCATGGTATCGGCCAGATCAATATATTTTTTTAGTCGTTTAACAGTTCGGCCTGAAGTTGATGACCACCAACCCCAGGAAGCTTTACCCGGTATGATCCATGAAACATCTTTTTCTTTAGATGGTTTACTTAAATGAGTGACCATGTTGGATTCAACAATGTCTGATAGTGTATCACTGATAATTATGCACCGCCAGGGCATTTTCCAGGGCAATGTGGATGTCGCATACCTGTCTCCTTCATTGTAACGTTCATCTTTTTCCGGAAACCTTATCGTATAAAGCCCTTTCGGCGCTTCAGGCTGCAGATGTGATGCAACATAATTTTCACTGAGGTTGCTTTCTGAAATAAGCAGCCAGTATTCATTGGTATTGAAAAGACAGGGGAAAGCCCATCCTTGTTTTTCAGGTGCCTGTTGGCCGATTTTTGTGCCATTGGTAAAATATCTCTCATAGCCCGGTGACCAGGGAGCTGCTTTATCATAGGGTGTTATCCAGACTTTACCTTCTTCCGGTAAATTAAATCCTGTATACTCTTTCCTGACCGTCCTTTTTTCATTACCCTCACCGGGAAATATATACCTGAAAGCAATTCCTGTGTTAAACACCCTTGCCTGAATAATTATTTCACTATTTTGTTCATTTACAAATGTATAAGACACTTCATTAGCCTCGTAAGCTATTTGAGTGCTTTTGCCTGATCTCAGTGAATATTGTTCATGAATGTTCTTCACCTTAGTAGCCGTTTGAAAGGTCAGATTCTGATAGAATGACTGATCGTCACGTTCAAGCCCGAGAGGTGATGGTTCAATAACATCTGTTTTTTTTCCATTCCCATGAATCGTTACATGATAGAACAGACACTTATCAGAATTTTCGTTTTCATCGTGCTGAATGAAAAATTGTATCTTCCCGTCAGGGGATTCAACCGGGGGGATGGTTTGTTTACAAGATACTGCTATAAGTAAAGTCCCGATGAAGACGCCTGTAAAATACATTGCTCTTTTAACCATATTTGCCATAATTTTTGGTGTTGTGATAAAGCTATGAAACAACCTTTTACTGTAGCATTCAGGCCTGCTGGTGAATCCACAGGCTGGAAAGTCTGTGGTCAAGAAAAAATAACCTGCCTCAACCCATGTAAAGATTAAATCGAATTTTAACCAGCAAAAAATATCTGAGCCAAAGATATAAATTAGATCAAAATATACAATCCGGACATAATAAAATCTCAGGATTATTTCTATGGGGATCCGGCAAACAACACATTAAAGACTTTTGTCATATCATCTATGCGAACATACATTCGGGTGACTGTATTCAGGCACAAAAAAAAATAACAATTCTTAATTTGTTCTGTTGGTCATTTTAATACTTCCTATGCCTGAAAAGAAAATTTTAATTATAATTTTTAAAAATTTTTAATAATTTTAAACCTTTTACCAGTGAATCTGCCAATTTTAAGCATATGAATCATCCATGTACCGCAGGCTTTCCAGCCTGCAAGGTAAAACTATAGGCTGGGATGTCTCCTCTCGACTCAATCGGGAGACAAGATGTGGTATACATACTTTTATTCGGGCATCCTCGAAATTAAAATGGAGGGACAAAACAATTCGCGGACAAAAAGAATTTAATGAACCGCTCATTGAACGAATTTGACTATTTTTTTCTTCATTTCGTTTAATTCGTATAATTGGCAAAAAAAAATATTTACCGGACAATATTTAAACAGAAGAATAGTAATTTTATAATTATGACATCAATGAATAAAACAAATTTTATTTATTACAGCGCATTATCGTTAGCATCTCTGTTAAGCATAAATGCCTGCAAGCAGGGTGAAAAGCAAGATTCAGGCGAATCAAAACGGGAAACCGGCAAACCTCATATTCTCCTCATATGTGCAGATGATCTCGGGTGGTCGGATTTAGGGTGTTACGGAAGCGAAATTAATACACCAAACCTGGACAGACTGGCGCGAAACGGTTTACGGTTCACTAATTTTCATAACACATCAAAGTGTTTTCCCTCACGGGCCTGCCTGTTAACCGGTTTGTATGCCCAACAGTGCAATATGGCCCGTCGTCATGACAGCCTGAAAAACAGCATCACACTTGGAGAACTCCTTAAAGGTGCCGGTTACCGGACATTGATGTCAGGAAAACATCACGGGCTTGAAAATATGTTTCACCGTGGCTTTGACCATTATTACGGTTTACGCGACGGATGCTGTAATTATTTCAACCCGGGTGACCAACGGCCGGGAGAACCCAAACCGGTTCGCAAAAAATGGGCCTATCCTCGCAAATGGTGCATTGATGACACAACCCTGGCCCCTTATACCCCTCAGGAGGATGATTTTTACACAACCGATTATTTCACAAAATATGCTTTGAAATGGCTGGAGGAATATAAAGATGAGGACAAACCGTTTTTCCTTTATCTTGCTTATACGGCCCCGCATGATCCGCTACAGGCATGGGAGGAAGATATTGCCAAATACCTCGGTATCTACAGGGAAGGCTATGAGGCGATACGTAAAAAACGGTATAAAAAACAGCAGGCATCAGGATTGTTAGATGAACGATTTAAATTGTCATCACCGGATTATGATCCCTGGCAAGACCTGACAGAAGATGAAAAACTGACACAAGACTCTGTCATGGCCGTGTATGCTGCCATGATAGAAAGGATGGACATGAACATTGGGAAAATACTGGAAAAACTGCGGCAAACCGGTAAATACAACAATACCCTTATCATGTTTGTATCAGACAACGGGGCTTCAGCAGAAGTTGTGAACATGCAGGGACCCGGTAGTATTGGCAGCATGTCAAGATGGACTTCCCTCGGTCGCGACTGGGCTAATGTAAGTAATACACCCTTCAGGTATTATAAAAATTACAGCTACGAGGGTGGTATTCGCACACCTTTTATCGCCTGGTGGCCCGAAGGAATAAAAAATCCGGGACGCACCAGCAATTTTGCAGGTCACTTTATTGATTTTATGGCCACTTTTGTTGATATCTGCGATGCTGATTATCCGAAACATTATAACAATGAAGATATTTTACCTTATGAAGGGAAAAGCCTGTTAAACGTCTTTCAGGATAAAAAGACAACAAGAAAAGACCCTCTGTTCTGGCAATGGAACAAAGGAAAAGCCATGCTGGAGGATTCTATGAAAATTGTGAAGCACGGAAAAGATACAACCTGGAATTTGTATCATATGCTAACAGACCCGGCAGAGACCACTGACTTGTCAGGGGAATACCCGGGAAAAGTCCGGGAAATGGACAGAAAATACCATGAATGGTTCAGTAATACAATGATGGCAAAGCAAAGTATCGGGGAATGAAAACGATACACGAAGGTATTGAAAAAAATAAACTGAACATTTATTGATATTCTTTTTCTTTTTGGCTGCCTTAAAAATATTTTAAATAGTGTGAAACAACCGCTTGAAGGGTTTGGGGTGTGATTGGAAACCAACCCTCGAAGCGGTCGCAGACCCTTCGAGAGGTTGTGATGGTTGCGATTAATTAAATTATTAAATTTTTTATAGTTTCCATTTTTCTATCCGCAATCCATAATAAAACTGACCAACCTCTTTCCCTTTAAAATCAGCAACTTTTGGTAAATACCCCCATTTATCAAAACGAAATTTTTCCAACAGCCTGATGCTCCCGGTATTTGACTCCAGTAAAATAGCAAATATATTTTTTATTTTCAGTTTAGCTGCCTGATTAATGGTATATTCCAGTAACCGGGAACCGATACCCTGTCTTTGATAGTTATTATGTACAAAATAACTGACTTCAGCAGTATATCTAAGCGCTTCTCTTCCTGGACGGTATGCGCTTAATGATATCCAGCCTGCTACTTCACCATTATTTTCAGCCACAAAAATCGGATATTTATCCGGGGGGTGTGTAAAAAACCAGTTTAGCCTGTCTCGGACCTTAACATGCTTTGTATCTGCTGTAAACATATTGAATGGGATACATTGATTGTAAATAGTTACAATTGCATCCATCTCTTCAAACTGAGCATGCCTGATTTTTATTTTGTTTTTCATGATAATAATATTTATCGTTTTTTTTTTAATATTTACGAGCGAATATAATAATTTTCAGAAATAAAAATTGGGCTGTAGAATTACGCAAAAAATGGATTTCACGCCAAGACGCCAAGTCGTAAAACCGTAAAGATATATAATACAGATACTTAGCGCCTTGGGGTCCTAGCGTGCAAATAAAATTCATCATGCTTTTTTGAGTGGATACCAAAATGGAAATGGATTTCTTTTTTGGTTTTACCATATTTTTTAAGTAAATTTCATTTCTTTAAAAAAAACCGTATCTTAAATTTTTCGACCAAAAAAAATATCAGAAGGAGGCCTGACATGAAAACTAAGAATATATCAAAGCAATTATTGATTTTTCCCTTTTTACTCATTATTCCGGTCTGTATTATGTCTTGCGAAGAAGACGATGAAGACTCTAAAAACCAATCTGATACAAATCAAATAGTACCAGGAGCATGGAAAGCAAATGCTGAATTCGGAACCATTGACTTTATTGTCAATTCTGAAAGTACTTATATTATTGAATTTGAGGTTGATTTTGATAATTGGACGATGGGGATTACAACTTATAATAATTCAATCCGGTTTTCGAGTGATCCCGGGTGGAAAATAACAGACCGCAAATTTTCCTTTTCTCAGAATTTATCCCCCTTCCCTTCGGAAAAAGAAGAATTCACAATTAATGGCACTTTCAATGATAAAGGTGATAAAGCAGAAGGGAGCTGGGAAGCAGATTTCAATGGCTTAACTGATTCCGGAAACTGGCAGGGTGCTCCTAAGGAATAGTCCGGTTCTGTGATTGTTTTCCGAGTCAATAGAGACAGATAAGGATGAGTTTGTCAATAAATGAGTCTACTCCGAGAAACCTCTTTATTGCCAAACTCTGCATTGTTGATTCTCGGCTGAGTCGAGACGAAAATCTTAGAAGTTGACTCATTTATTCCTCCCACAGAAACACAAACCATAAATCTCACAAAAATCTTTGTAATTATTAAAAAGTTTTTGTAAGAAAATAAAATTTCCAGTGTCAAAAAATAATAATATATCAGAAAAAAATAACATTGTAATAATTTAAAAAACGCTTGAACAGTATGACGAGAATAGTCTTTTTATTATTGGTTGTGTTGTTATTGGCATATCAGATAAAATCACAACATCTGCGGGGAAGGAATTTCAGAGATATGCCCAAAGAAGGGATATTAAGGGGTAAGGTTATAGACAAACATACGAAGTCACCAATTGAATATGCAAATGTTGTGCTCTTTAAAAGGAGTGATTCGTCTTTGGTTACCGGAGGAATAACAGACAAAGATGGTTTGTTTGAATTCAATGAGATTCCATATGGTGCGTTTTTTCTGACAGTCAAGTTTATTGGTTATAATAAAACAGAAATTTCAGGACTGATAATACGACCAAACAACAAAATGGTTGATCTTGGAGAAATTCATCTTGGTGTTGCATCTGAGCAAATTGATGAAGTTCAGGTGCTTGCTGACAGGAATTATGTTGAATACAAAATTGACAGAAAAGTAGTTCATGTAGGCAAAGATTTGAGTTCCTCGGGCGGTTCGGCTGTCGAGGCGCTCGAAAACATCCCGTCAGTAGAGGTTGATATTGACGGGAATGTGTCATTGCGCGGAAGTGATGATTTTACTGTTTTGATAAATGGCAAACCAAGCATTTTGTCAGGTACGGATGCACTTCAGCAAATACCTGTCAGTTCCATCCAAAATATTGAAATTATCACAAATCCCTCAGCAAAGTATGATCCGGATGGTATTGCAGGTATTATTAACATTGTTCTGAAAAAAAATATCCTTGATGGTTTCAGTGGCATTGTTAATGCAAGCGCCGGGACTAAGCATAAATATAGCGCGGATATTCTGTTGAACTACCGCACCGATAAAATTAATATTTTTGGAGGATTTAATTTTAGAGACAGTCATTATGAAGGAATCGGCAAAATTGACCAGGAGACATATCTCGCTGACAGTATTACCCATCTGGATATAAGAGGTAATCATGATATGACCAGGAAAGGGCACTCTGTTAAAATGGGGAGTGATTTTTTCATTTCTGATAAAACGACACTGTCTTTATCCGGCAGGATGGGCAAATATGGTTTCGGGATTGCACGAAAAATGAAAATGCATGAATATTTCGAATCATCAATTGATAATATCTATACATACAGTGACAATTCTATGGACAGGAATAGTGATTATTATGGTGTTAACCTGAATCTCAATCACCAATTTTCCGGCCCCAATCACAAATTAACAGCTATGGTTTATTTTTCCCAAAGTGATGGCGGAGATACTGAAAACCAGTATGACTATGACACAGACAGTCTGTGGAATATTATTGAAGAAAGGCCATATAAAGTTCGTTCAGGAGAAGACGATAACAACACCGAAATCAGGCTGAAAATTGACTATTCAATGCCCACAGGTCAGGATGGCAAATTTGAAACCGGATTTCAATCCAGGATTGATGATGAAGTTGAAAATTTTCTTTTTGAGGAGTACAACCCTGAAATCAGGGCTTGGGAGAATAATGAAATGTTTTCAAGCTCGATTGATTTTTCACGGGAAATACATTCCATGTATGCAACCTATTCGGATGAATTAGCAGGCATTGGATTTCAGGCTGGTCTGCGGGGAGAATATACCAACAGACGTCTTATTCACGACCTGGCTGAAGATGATTATGTTATTGACAGACTTGATATATTTCCGACACTGCATATATCTAAAAAGCTCCCACAGAAACAACAAATTATGGCAAGTTACAGCCGCAGAATAAACAGACCGCGTAGCTGGTACCTCGATCCTTTTCCGAGCTATATTAATCCCTATGTCATCAGGCAGGGTAATCCTGATTTAAAGCCTGAATATACTGATTCCTATGAAATTGGCTATAATAAACGGGTTGGTAATTCATCTTTCTCCATAGAAACCTATTACAGAAAAACAAACAACAACATTATCAGGATTCGACAGCTGCGCGATGATGGTGGAATGATTCACACAATTGATAATCTGAACAGGGATCATTCAATCGGCGTTGAATTTATGGCAAATTTGATTCCCGGGAAAAAATTTATGGCCAATGCAGGTTTTAATGTTTTTTATTATGAAATAGAGGGAGATATAGTCTCTGAAGATGTAGAAAAATCAAGTCAGAACTGGCGTTCAAACATAAATCTGACCTACCGGTTTAATCCGGACCTGAGAATTCAGTTCAACGGTGGTTATCGTGGTCCTTCTGTTTCTCCTCAGGGCAGACGTGAAGGAAATATGTTTACAAGCGCAGGTATTAAAGCAGACTTTTTTGGAAAGAAATTAAGCGCCACTTTAAATATTCAGGATATTTTCGGCACAAGTAAGCGTGAATATATCTCTAAAGGCGAAGGATTTTATTCAAAAAAAGTCCGTAAGCGAGAATCTCAAATCGTCACATTAAACATCAGCTACAGGATTAATAATTACAAGAAAAAAGAAAAAAGCGAAGAAGAGATGGAAATGAACTTTGATAGCGGAGGAGATTTCTGAAGTAGACTCATTTAGTCCTGCCACAGAATAGGAAACATAGCCACATGTTACAAGAATGATAAGGATGTGATGAACAAAATTGTGTTTACGCAACATAATGTTTATTTTTGATGTTTTAAAAGAAAATAAATCATTATGGACAAAGCAACAATTCAAAAAAGATATAAGCAAATAATGTTCAATGTAGGGAATAAAAAACTTGTCCCTGCATTGAATGTATTATCTTTATTATTATCAGAAATTCAGGACAATGAGCTCAAAGAAAGATATGAACAGAGCAGAAAAAATTATCAATACCTGCTTGAATACACAGTAAAAGGCATAGAGGATCCACAACGACAAAATATTTATAATAAACTGATTAAAAGCTTACTGGAAATAGCTGATAAAGCAAAACACGATCTTGAACAGAAATTTAGTCCACAGTATGCAGGTCATGGATTGCACAGTATGCATGAATTGTCTTTATTTCAACTGGAAGATACCGTTGCTGTCCTGGAGAAACTGGCAAGAAACACTTCTGCTGGCACCATTGATTTCAGCATTTTTCCAATTGAAGTATCAAAAAACAGTGACGAAAACAGGTTAAGGATACTCGGCCTGATGTTTGAAAAAATCTACATGATAAACAGACTCACAGAAAATGAACAGAATCAGTTTAACGATATCTGTATTTCAGAAGAAATCAATTGGTATGAAAAATGCGTCATTGTCAGTGCTTTGACCATGTCCCTGATCCGGTTTTTTGATATTGAAAAATTCAATCTCCTCTTTGAATTTTATAACAGTAAGGATCACCAAATATGGCAACGTGCACTTGTCGGATTAATAACCGGTATGTACATTCACAATAAGCGAATGATGTTCTATCCTGAATTATTCATGAAGTTTGAGCTCCATAAATCCGAATCGTCATTTTATAAAGACATCGAAAGTATAACCCTGCAGTTTATCAAATCAACCCAGACAGAACGAATAGCCAAAAAAATCAGGGATGAGATTATTCCTGAAGTGGCGAAAATAACCCCAAAGTTAACAGACAAACTCGATCTGGAAAATATAGTATCCGGTGATATTTCGGATGATAAAAATCCGGCATGGGAAAAATTCATTGAAGATTCGGGCGATCTTTACAAAAAAATGGAGGAACTCACAAAAATGCAGATGGAAGGTTCGGACATTTTCATGGGTACTTTCTCAATGTTAAAAAATTTTCCCTTTTTCCGGGAAATAAGCAACTGGTTCCTTCCTTTTTTCCATGATAACAGGAGATTGGTCAGGTCACTCAAAGGTCAGCAGGAATATTTTGATATTCAAAAGTTCCTTGAAGCCATCCAGTCAAATCCCTTTATGTGCAATTCTGATAAATATTCCTTTAGTTTTAATATTCAGAACCTGCCTGGCGCTCAAAAATCAATGTTAATGAAGCTGATGACAGAAGAATTGTCTGCAATGGGAGAAATGGCTTCTGAAGAAGACAGGCTCAATAAAAATCAAAGCAGCAAATACATTTTTACCCAGTATATACAGGATTTGTACAGGTTTTGTAAGTTGTATCAGAATAAGCACCTGTTTCATGATATCTTTTCTGAAAAATTAGATATATTTAATTCTGTTCTCTACGAAAGAGTTGTTGATAACAGCGCTGAAATAAAAAGAAAATCGGCTGAATATTATTTTGATAAAGAACGCTATGAGAATGCTCTGGATATATATCTCAGCCTGGTTGACGACGGAACATCAGATTTTGAGTTGATTCAAAAGACTGCCTTTTGCTATCAAAAACTGAAAGACTACAAAACTGCCCTGAAGTATTATCTGCGTGCAGAACTTTTTGATAAAAACAAGGTCTGGAATATGAAAAAAATAGCCTTCTGTTATCAGCGCCTCAAGCAAACTGATAAGGCCCTGAAATATTATTATGAAGTCGAAAAGCTTAAACCGGAGGATTTGCATGTCCAGGTCAATATTGGAAAATGTTTTCTCGACAAAAAGGATTATGAAAAAGCGCTGCAATATTTCTTTAAAGTTGAATATCTTTCGCCTTCAAATATAAAAGTGCTCAGACCAATTTCATGGTGTAGCTTTGTGACAGGGAAATTTGACCAGGCTGAAAAATACCTCAAAAAAGTGATTAAAATCGAAGGTAATAAACATGATTTTATCAATCTTGGCCATGTTGAATATTGCAGGGGAAACCGTCATGAAGCAGTTGGAAATTACCTGTTGAGCATTAAACAAAAAGATAACAGCCTGAAAGAATTCATGAAGGAGTATGAACAAGACAAGGAAATTCTGCTCTCACACGGCATTTCAGCTGATGAATTACCACTTATCCTTGATTTTGTCATGTTGCGCTTAAAGACTGAAGCATAGTTACCTGACAGCGGCGGGAAGCCATCGGGTGTGTTTAAAACCGCTCTGTCAGTGTCAATATGTTTAAAATCAACACATTGACATATTATCCAAAATAAATTGAGGAATATAATTAACACGAAAATAACATCTCCGGGAATAGCTTGGCAGATTATGAATCAATTTAGAGAAGAAATTATGAGCTTAATCTTTGTTACTGACATTAAAATTAAAAGAATTCTTTTAATAAACCTGATTTTCGGGGAATAACAGCTAATTGTTATGTTTGATGTTTTCGGGCTTTAGTATTATTTATTTACTTATTATGGTTCTATGCCTAATATCAGTAGAGGAACAGGTGGTGTATTGCGTCCTTGTCTCATAACATTATAAACTTCCCCTTCATAATACGCAACTCCTGAAGACATATCAGCCTGCATGTTTTTCGTAGGTAATATTTCAATACCTAAATTAATTACACCACCGGAATAAAACAACATATGCTTAACAAACAAATCATAGGCAACAAAAGAATATTTCCCGAATTGGACTTCGACAGCAATTTTATCTTTTACAAAATCCGTTTGATTATAACTGTAAATTGGTGCTTTTTCACCATTTTTTAGTAAAAACTCTTTTTGTTGATGTGTTGGTAATAATATGCTTTGCTCCATCAACTCACGATTAAGTGTAATGTAGTAGTTATAGCGACTTTCTTTCCATTTTTTCTTGTTAAATTCTTTATCGAAAACTTTGTTCAAAGCTGCTGGGCTTAAAAGATTATTTCCCTTTTTTCTTTTTTCTTTGCTAATTTTAGTTCTGTGTTTTTCAGCATCTATATTTCGAATTATTTCTTTTATTTCTTCGTAAAGATTATTATGATGAACAATGAAGTATTCTTCTCCATTTAAATGTGAATATTTCTTTGCAATTTTCATTCTTTATATTCCATTATCAAATGATAAACTATTTTGCCATTCTTTAGGAATTTTCGATAATTTATCTGTAGGTTTTGGTTTATGTATTGGTTTGTTTATGGGTCTTAGTTTAAGATTTCCTTCCTTCATATCTGTAATTCTCTGTTTTGTAATATCTACATATTTTTTTTCTTTTTCTATTCCTATTACATTTCTGTTATTTTTTACAGAAGCTAACATTGTTGAACCTACTCCAACATAAGGATCAAGTACCCAACTTCCTTTATTTGTTAAAGCTAAAATACATCGTTCTACTAATTCAACCGGATACTGACATGGATGTCCTGTTTTTTCCGGATGATTTGATTTCACGTTAGGTATATCCCATAACTCTTTTTCCCAGTCTTTAACAACAATTTCCCAAATATCTGATGGATTTTTTCCTTTTGGATTACCTGACAATTGGCCTTTTCTGTTTCCTTTAAAATGCCTTTTTCCCGGGTATTTTGATGGTACACGAACATCATCGAGGTTAAATATGTATTCTTCATTTTTGGTGAACCATAAAATGGTTTCGTAACGTCCCGAAAACCTTTTTGATGCATGTAAACCATGTCCGAAATGCCAGATAATCCTGTTTCTTAATTTTAAGCCGAACTTTTTAAATATTTGATAGTAAAAAATATCCAAAGGAAATACTTCACCTTTGTTGACATAATTACCTACTTGCCAACAAATGCTGCCTTTTTCAGAAGTCACCCGAATTAATTCATCAATAATTTTTTCTTGTTGCTCAAGGTATTTTTCAATCGATTGCTTTGCCTCATATTCTTTACCTACATTGTATGGTGGTGATGTGATGATGAGATCAAACCTGTGAGGTTCTAATTTTTTTACTGTATCATAAGCATCCCCATGAATCACCTGACTTTCTGAGATGTATAATTGATTAATAAATTCTTCTATTGGTTTTTCTCCATTCATATTTTTTATTCAAAAATATTCATTTTAAAGTGAAAAGTAAAAACAACTTTTCACAACTTACTAACATATAAATCTTGCTGAAATAAAAAATCCTTTTTTTTTATAAAAAAACTATGGATGAGTCCACTCCGAGAAGGATGATTTTTTTTATTTAAGGAATGCTTTCCGGTTAGAATTAAACAGACATAAAAATCCTGATTTCGGCAAATTTGATGCTTCCTGAAAAACAATTACTTATTGGAAACTATCTCACCGCCATATTTATATCCAATACCCTCGACTGTTTCGCGAATTATTTCCGAATCAACCGAATCACCCTCAACTTTGACCTCTGAGGATGCAAGGTCTGCCTCTGCATTTTGAACGCCTTCAAGATTGGATATGCTCTTTTCAATATTTGCTTTGCAATGACTGCATGTCATACCTTCCACCCTAAACAACTGATATGTCATATTACTAAGATTTTGATTTGCAGACTTGTCCGTTTGTATGCCTTTTTTTGCTGTAAACAGAGAAGGAAAAAATTCCCTGATGAGTCCTTTTATAAGGAAAATTCCCAGGATAATTGATGAGGAGACCATAAGCCAGTAAGGCAGGAGATGACTATCATGCCCCCCGTGCATTCCCGGTTCAGGTATGATAAACCAGCTTGCTGGTAACAGTTCATTGATGAGTAGACCAAAAATCAGTGCACCGGAAATGATGGCAAATAAATAGGTAAGTAATGTTTTCCTGCCAAACACTTTACCAAGTACAGTCATTGTTGCGATGTTGGTTGCAGGGCCTGCCATAAGAAAGACAAGGGCAGCGCCAGCAGATAATCCTTTCATCATGAGTGCAGCCGCAATAGGAACAGATGCTGTGGCACATACATAGAGCGGAATGGAAGCTGCCAAAAGAATCAGCATACCTAAAAAGTCGTTTTCAATATACTGATTGAAAAAATCATCAGGAACGAGTACGGTAATAAGCGCTGCAAGCAGTAAACCAATAACCAGCCATTTGGCAATGTCCTGGAGAAATTCTCCAAAAGTATACCGGAACAATTCATATATTTTCCTGTACCAGCTCAGATGACTATAATCAGAAGTTTTGGTTGCTACACGTGCCTGTTTTATATGTTGTACTTTTTTGTCAAAAACATTAACAAGCGAACCGCCGAAAATACCGGTTATGAGTGCTACAACAGGCCGGATAAGGGCAAAAGGTAAACCCAGCAGTGAGTATGTAATCAGGATGGAATCAACCCCGGTTTGAGGCGATGAAATAAGAAATGATATGGATGAACCTTTGGAAGCCCCGGATTTGTGAAAACTCACACCGGTTGGAATGACCCCGCACGAACAGAGTGGCAATGGTATACCAAGCAGGGAGGCATTCATTACTGAGGCTGTATTATTTCTTCCAAGAAACCGCGAAATCTTCTCAGACGGGAAAAAAATATGCAAAATACCTGCAAATATAAACCCGAGTAAAAGATATGGGGACATCTCATTCATCAAACCAACCAGTGCATCTAAATATTCATTTATATATTTCATATACATAAAACAGGAAACAAATATAATTGTTTGATAGGAATAGTTTTTATATTACCTGGTTAAGGAGTAACCCAGGCATGAAAAATTTAGATGTACATACAGATATTCTTTGTGAAATACCCTGATAATTTATACTTTTGATTTTACATTTTAATAATATGGGTGATCCTTTATCATTATTACAACTTAATCGTGAAATAAAAAAAGTCATAGAAGGCACACTTGATTCTTCCTACTGGGTGGTTGCCGAAATTAGCCAGATGAATATAAACCGTTCCGGGCATTGCTATCTTGAGCTAGTTGAAGCTGATGAACTAAGCGGAAAACAAATAGCCCGTGCACGCGCTACCATTTGGAACCATACCTTCAGATTACTCAAACCTTATTTCGAAACCACTACCGGATACGAATTCACCCCGGAACTTAAAATTCTCGTTAAAGTATCTGTTGAGTTTCATGTCGTATACGGACTTAGCCTGAATATTTTTGATATTGACCCGGCTTATACGATCGGAGATATCGCAAAAAAAAGACTTGAAGTCATAAAAAAACTTGAAGAAGAAGGTGTATTAACACTGAATAAAGATTTACCAACCCCTGAATTACCTCAGAAAATTGCGGTTATATCCTCACCCACCGCAGCCGGTTATGGCGACTTTGTTGATCAACTGGAGAAAAATCCATACGGTTATAAATTTTATCACAAATTATTCACAACGACAATGCAGGGAGAAGGTGCTGTGACTTCCATCATCAGTTCGCTGGAAAAAATCTACCGGTACGAAGAAATTTTTGATGTGGTTGTTATCATCCGGGGAGGAGGTTCCAAATCAGACCTGGTGTGTTTCGATGATTACTGGGTCGCTTATCATATCGCTCAATTTCCATTGCCGGTGATAACCGGTATTGGACATGACAGAGATGAATCTGTATCTGATTATGTTGCCAATAAAAGCCTGAAAACACCGACAGCTGTTGCCGAACACCTGATTTCTGCATTTATTGATATCGAAGAAACAATAAGTCACGCTGTAAGATTATTACAGGAAAAGTTGGCAGATAAGCTGGACAAGGAAGAAACAAAAATTGAAAAACACCTGCATAATTTGCTCATGTTAACGCGCGAAAGAATAAGGTCAGAACAACACAGCATTGACATTTCGTCCGGAAAACTTACATATAATTCAAACCAGCTTTTGGCCACTCAAAGGAATAAAATGAAAGACGCCGGCAGCAGATTATCCCGGGCGACTTCCGGATTTATTAAGACTACAGAAAATCATATCAATAACAAAAGCCTGCTCCTTAAACAGTCTCTATTGCTCAATTTTATGAAACAAAAGCACAAACTTGAGTTGTTTGAGAGTAAAAATATGAACCTGGCGCCGGATAACATTCTCAAAAGGGGATTCTCGATTACCACCCGTGAGGATAAAGTTATCAAAAATAGTAATAACTTATCTGAGGGCGATATAATTACCACCCGGTATTTTAAAGGAATCAGTCAAAGCAAAGTCACCGGGGCGTCCGGAGATTAATCATGAATCAATTTACTGATACGTTCTATCTGTTTTTGTTTGTTAACCTCCCGGAGTCTGTTGGCTGTGTTGGTGAAAAACTGGTGTTTCGATAAGAAATTAACCTGTATCTTATTCCATTCATTCAGGTCATCTAATTTACCATGTGCTTTAAGTTCTTTAAACAAGGTATTTGATACAGGTATAAAATCACTTCTACCGAGATAGTCAAGATCAGAATCACATATTATCTTTTGTAACAAACTTTGGGGTTTTGGGGGAAGTTTAGTAGCCATTATGATTTCGCAAATTTTATCGATTTGTTCCCTGGTATAGTTAAATTTTGGCAACATATCACGGGCTATTTTTGTCCCGTAAAATTCATGATCGTCAAAAGAGACAGTATGTCCGGCATCATGAAACAGGGCAGCAGTCATGAGCATAAGGATGCCTTCATCATCAACACCTTCACCATATCCAATCAATTCGGCCTGATTCACAACATCAATGGTATGCTTAACATTATGATAATATAATTTTTCCGGGAGTTCTTTTTCAAGCCGGTCAAGTATTAATTCCTGCAAATCAGTAAATTGTCTGATTAGGTATTTGACATTAAAAATTTCGTTTGGAAAAATACCTTTTTTCCTGTCCTGCGAATAAGCCGGTTTAAGTCTTTTCATGTAATACATTTCCATATCACCAATGTACTTGACTGGTATTTTACCGTGATATTCACAATTAAAATATTCCTTGATCAGTTCATAAGTCATGACAGAAATATTTATTTTACTAATATCACTTGCAGAAGCCATCCGGGTTGCAATATGAACAGTATCACCTTTAATGTCGTATGAAATTTTCTTTTTTCCGTGTACAGTAGCTGTCACTGGTCCGGTATGAAGGCCAATGCGGAGATCCCAAAAGGTTTTATCCGCTTTGTCATAATTTATTTTCAGGACATTGAGGTATTCTCTCATTTCCAGGGCAGCAAGCACGACATCAATTGGATTGGTTATGTTTTTTTCAGGAACACCACCTGCACACATGTAGGCATCTCCAATGGTTTTTATTTTTTGGATTTTGTATTTTTTGACGATTTTATCGAAGTGGTAAAAAATCTGATCAAGTTCATCAATGACTGAGGTTGAATCATGGAGTTCGGAAATTCTTTTAAACCCTTGTATGTCAACATACATGACAGTAGCCATTTTAAACCTGAGCATGGTTGGCTGCACATCAGGTTTGACATCTTTAGGAATTAAATCCCTGGGAAGTTTTCCAAGTATATTTTTATAATGCAGATTTTGCTGTAAAAGACGATTATTCTCCTTTGTCAGGTCTTTTACCTGGGTGCTTAACTCTTTGTTTTCATTGATGAGTTTGGCTACCCTAAATACAAGATCTTGTTCTTTTTCTTTGGTCATAAAGAACTATTTATAAAAATTATAACAATATACATAAATCTTTTCTTTTTGTCAAGATTTATATTCTTTAAAATAAATACCGGACTTATGTTGAAGTCCATTGTTATTTTTCTGATTCAAAAAAAAATACAATCGTAGTAAATGTCTGATTATTCTATAAATGTACTATTTTATTTAAAATATATTTACCTGTTATTAATACATATTACAAGCACATATGATTTTGTTTTTCCTGCCTTCAATAAAGTAATAATTAAAACTCAGGGATTGACTTGTATTTTCATTAATCCTTCTATTGAAAGGTCGTAACTTAGCATAATACAATTATGCACTTCAAAGCGTTTGGTGAGTTGAAATTCAAATAAACCATTCATAGACATCTCATAATCAGGGTAAAAGGAATAATCCCTCTTGTTACATAATGGAATTTGAACTTTAGTGAGGTCCTCTATCGGAATATCATATGTAACAGAAAGCAATGTATCGATATAGAGCTGTTTTTCTATTCTCAGAGCCAATAAATCTTCTATTGAAAAGTCATAACCGGGTTCAAAACTATTTTCCAAATTATTGTCTGACGGTAGATTGATTTCCATGAGCCGGGGAATACTATATTCATAAGTAACAGGCTCAATATGATAAGATTCCTTTGAAGATTGAACAACCTTTTCCTTTTGTTTGCAGGAATATGAACCAACCAACAAAACAAACAAAATGAGTAATGAATTTTTATTCATATTCATAAAACCTGACGATTTAATTTACCAGAATGGCGTATTTTCCGATAGCACTGGTTTTAAAACCATAGTAATTAGCCACTTCTGTGTTCATTTCAAACCTGAGTTTGCTGTCATACAGTATAAAATTTAGTACTGACCCTTCTTCTGCCAGTCCCTCCTGTTCTGTTACAAGGAGAACACCCTCAAAACTACCCAGTCTTTTTCTGATTTCTTTCAGGTTTTTCATGGAATTAGGTCCGGATGGAATAAAAATAAGATGACAGGATTTAATATCACTGTCTACATATATTTGTTTTATGACAATATCCCTGGTGTCAATCTTTCGTTTTGATGCCATATCTCTTAATTCGTCCAGCAAAAGTGTATTGCCCAGTACCCCAATAACAAAATCTCCCACGCGTTTATGTTCAGGCCATTGTATTTTAAGCATAAAATTATACATATAGATTGCCTGCAATTTTGTGGCCTTGGGAGGTATTTGTGAATGGCTCTGTTTGATTAAGACAAACATCATCAAACATAAGGTCAAAAGATAAACTGTTTTTTTGTATATGTTTTTATTCAATAACATTGATTTAATGTTTTTGATTCTATACGAAAATTAAACGCTTTAGTTACATTTATATCGTAAAAATTGGTTTATGCTAATTTTGAAACCTTTTATTAATTTTTATCAATAAAGTTTTTACAGTCAAGCTCATTTTTCAAATTTTTATAACAAAAATAAGACTTTTGTAACAGATTCATATATATCTATCATTTTTTGTACCAAAACTGCTAAAATTCTCTTAATTAATTATTTCGGCATTGTTTTTGTTTAAGTTGTTATATAAGAACGATTTAAAAGTTTTTTATATGAAACGGGCAAAAAAATATTTTTCGATTATCAGCATTATACTTTTCATCGCCTTACTTATTATTTCAGGCTACACCCTTACAAAGCAACAGACAAAAAAAGAAAAACAAAAAGTTGAGCAAACACATGCTGATGATGATACGTTAAGGGATACTGCAAATTAAACTTTATTTTGTTTTTAATATTGCCTCTGTAAGAGAATTCATAAAGAATTCAACTTTCCGCATAGGAAAACTTATTGTACCGTGAAAAGGGAAAAAATAGAAAGGCTCATCCGGTAAAAATAAAAAAAGCGACCCCGCCGGACCGCTTTAAAGAAAAATAAAAAAAGACGCATATTTTTATTGAGGTGTTAAAACCATTGTAGCCGAATCATTCAGCGAATCATCCCCCATAAAAACAGTTCCGAATAAATTTGACCAGGTTATTGTAATCACACCGGTTGAAAAATCGATACTTCCGGATACTTCTGCAATGAGTCCCCAGGGATCATTTAAACCAGGCCCTGCAAAGACATTTTCACACAGGAATAAATAATTCCCTGAAATATCTCCCCCACCGTAAAAAGGTGCATAGAAATAATCGTAAAATCCACCAAAAGCTTTATCAAATTCGTAGACCCCGCCGCCAACAGCTGTAACAGTCACTGTTCGTGTGTTGTCGTATTCACCAACAACCCCGGTAGCAGCAGCGCCACCCTGACCGGTTGTTTCACATGTGTATGTCCCTGATAAATCATCCTGGCAGTTTACGTACAAGTCGATATTATAATAATTTCGTCCACTTTCGTTAATGATGATGTCATCATGATAAGTCTGGAAGGTTATTTCACCTGCTTCATTACCAAGACTATCGTAAGTCATCACTGTCTCTTCATTATCAATATCATCAATGGTTCTGCCATCTGTCAGATGTATTCTTTCACTTATTGTAAATTTATCTCCGATAACAACATCATCAATTGAAGAAAAAGAAGAGAGCACATTTACAAAATCCCCAACGGAAACAGTCATGTCCTGTGGCCAGGTATTTATTGTCTGATACACTACCTTTTCAGGGGTTTCAAGAGGTTCCAGAAGATTATCATAGGTAACCATGACGTCGATTGATTCAACATTGTCAGGCTCAAAATCAAGCTCTTGTCCCTGGTCTTTCCTCAAATCAACGGTGAAAGTCACAGAAGCACCAGACAGGTTGGCCGGATCAAATCCTGCCGGAGAATCATCAGAAAGCTTGACATATGGCACAAATGTTTTTTCTAACTCGTCCAAATCCCAACGGAAATTATCCTCATCAGTACAGGTGATGAAGGAGATTCCCAATAGAATAAATAATATATAAATAAAATTCCTTTTCATATGATACTTATTTTAAATATTATACAATGCATGAATTAATCGATATCCCAAAAAACCCTTGCTGATTCTGTTCCCTGATTCTTTTGTTCTGGTGAATTTGCATTATTTGTTATCTCGTCAGAACTCCAGGGAAATGAAAATGGAAAGTTTCTGGACACAGATGTATAGTCAGCATGCCCTTCAGGGCCTCTTTGTAAGACATCTGTATTCGGATCGTAGAGTACCGGATATCCGGTCCTTCTGTAATCAGTATATGAATCAATCGAACCACTGCAGAAATGTGCGATCCATTTTTGTGTCATAATGATTTCCAGTTGTCCTTCTGCATCTTCGTTGTCAAATTCCTCAAGAACTGCGGCAATATAATTTTCTTCCTCCTCAGTACCTGAGATGCCCGGCACCTGTTGATTTGTGCCTGTTCCTGCAACCACTTCATCAATTTTAGCAAATGAAGCTCTCACTGCCTGCTCAAGTAAATTGCGGGCATTCTCATTTGTTTTCCCTACATGAGCCAGTTCTGACCTGATAAATAATACATCGAAGTAAGTCAGCAACCTGTTTGGTGCCTGCCCTGTCCCATAAATATTGGTGTTGGGATCGATGACTCCTCCCTGATTATCATCATATCGTCCGCCAAACGGATATATACCAGGCAATGAGCTTTCTGCATTCACATCAGAATTATGATTTGTTCCATCGGAGGCAAAAATGACAGAAATAAAAAAATTGTCCCTGTATTCCGGTTCATTGACAGGATCAGAACCATCAGCAATCGGATTAAACCAGTAATACGGAATTCTGGGATCAGAAATACCGGAAAAACGATTTGGGTTATATCCCATCATGAGTTCGTAAATCCACGGGCTGATGTTATATTCAATATATTCTGCATCATATTCGGTTGTGAAACCGGGATTTCGCGCAACCGGATTGGCAATGTTATGGTAAGAGCATTGAAAATCCTGTGATGACGAGGATATAATATCACCCTCTATGAGTGTATTCACCTCAGAGGCATTGTAGACATCATCAACCAGTCGTGCCTGATTATAAAGCTTTAACTTAAGACTGTTTGCAAAGGTTATCCAATTATCAACATTCCCGCCATAAAAGACATCATCATCTCCAGGAACTAATTCATTTGCTGCATCCGTATTACTCAGATCAGCTATTGCTTCATCAATAAGTGGAAAGAGCGCCTGATAAATAGCTTTATCATCATCAAAATTGGGATTATCAAATTCTGTAATCTCACTTGCCTCACTGAACGGAATATCCCCCCAGACATCCACCATCATGCTGTATGTATAAGCTTTTAGTATCTTTGCTATACCAGCATATATAAGATTGTCTGTTTCTTCCCCGATAGCAATGATATCATTGAAATCCATCAGGGCATTTGCATACAAATCATTCCAGGATGTGGTTGTTGAATACTGAGCCCCGGAAATGTCGTATTTGTCTGATCTGAAACTTACGGTATGATGCATAATGCCACTGATAAGTATATTAAGTCCTGCACCTCCGTATCCAAAAGATGATGAAATACTTAATTCTGATTGTGTCAGTTGTTGTGCCATGTTACCTTCTGTCACAGCAAGCGGGTCCTCATTGATGTCAAGAAATTCTTCACCGCAGCCAAGGGTAATGACAAAAAGTATGATGTAAATTATTTTAAATCTTTTCATAAAATATTATGTTTTATCGTTACAAAAAAAACAAGATGTATAACTTAGAATGAAAGTTTTAAATTTGCGCCCCATCTTCTGAGTGGTGGAGAATTACCAAAATCGAGCCCCTGGGCATTTTGAGCGCCGAGTGTATTTACTTCAGGATCAAAATTTGTATGCTCGGGTATATACGGGGTATAATACCATAAATTCCTGCCTGTTACAGAGATACTCGCTGATCCTACAGGTAATTTTGACAGAAGTTGAGAGGGAATTTCATATGTCAGACTGACTTCCCGTAATTTGATGTTAGTTGCATTATAAATACTAAACTCATCATTGAGATGCCCAAGTACTGAAAAGAAATATTCATTTGTCGTTATCGCAACATTATTTTTGATTTTTTCACCATTGTCATCATAATGAGGCGCCTGTTCATTCGGATCGCCGAGATATCCAGGCAAAACATACAGATTTTCACGGTCCTCTGTATCTTTTGTCACACCCCGGCCAAGCAGTCTTTCAACTCCAAATGAATAGACATCACCGCCTTGCCTGTAATCAAGTACGGCACGGAGCGTAAATCCTTTGAAAGAGAATGTGTTTATTAAGCCGGCTCTGAAATCCGGATTCGGGTCACCGATAATTCCCTGTATATTATCATTGATATAAGTACCTGTCTGAGGATCGACAAGATAGTTTCCTTCATTGTCTCTCAGGTAACGGTCACCGTAAAAAACACCATAAGGTTCACCAACTTTAATTATTGGGCTCATTTTTGAATATAATGGTTTAAGTGTTATTTGCTCAAGTCCGTCTTTAAGTGATATCACTTCATTGACATTTTTCGTATAGGTACCGCCCAATCTCCAGGAAAAACCATTTTGCAAACTAACAGGTATAAGATCAAATTCAAGTTCAATACCCCTGTTTTCCATTTCACCAAAATTGGTGTAAAAAGAACCATAACCTGTTGACTTAGGAACAGTGACCTGTGCGATTTGGTCTGTTGAATTTTGTTTATATACAGTCAACTCAACATTAGCTCTGGAATTGAAAAACTCAAGTCTTGTCCCTGCTTCGATTGATGTAGTGAATTCCGGTGACAGATCAGGATCAAATTTCGTATTTCCTATAGTCAGGCCGGCTAAACCATTAAATGGCAACCCGACATCTTTCAATGATGTAGACCATCCTTCGCCCCAGAAATTAAGTTCATAGATGTCCATTAAACTGTATGGAGATGCATCATGTCCAACCTTTCCATAACTCAGGTTAACCTTACCAAAATTGAGGATATCACTGTCAATATTGAGTCCGTCTGTAAAGACAAAAGAAAGAGCAGTTGAGGGGTAGAAATAACTATTGTTTTCTTTTGGCAGCGTAGAAGACCAGTCATTTCTGCCTGTTATTGTCAGGAACAGGTAGTCTCTGAAACTAAGCTGCATATCTGCAAAAACAGCATAGAGTCTTGATTTTTCATAGTACGTATTAATAGGATCATTTGTGACAGTAATGGTATTTTTCAGGCTGTTGATATCCCTGGCAACAAATTCAGCACCATCATTCTGAATACGGTCAAGAACACTTTGATTCACATTATATCCGCCAACCGCACGGACAGAAAAATCAGAACTAAATTGTTTTTTCAAAGTCAGCGTGATAGTCCCTTCCTGTTCCTGTTCCCAAATCCTTCCGTCTTTTATATGACCCTGTCCGCGATAAGCAACAGAACCCACAGCATTGACCTGTTGCCGGTTATCAATATAGGTGTTCACACCATATAATGCCTTTAATGTCAACCAGTTGGTTAGATTGTACTGTGCTTCTGCTTTGGCAGTGATCCTGTCAACTTGTGATAACGACTTATTATTTGCCCAGGACCACAAAGGATTATCTACACTATTGATAAAAAAAAGATTATCTCCCTCAGGCGTTTCATAAGGCATGTCCATATTCCAGGCTCTGTTTAGCCACATTGTTCTGGCAAAAGATGAAGCAGCGCCTTCGTTGGCAGAATAGGCATATCCAAGAATCGGCCCGTCCTGGTCTGATTTTGTGTAACTAAAAGTACCATTAACCCTCAGCCCATTTTCCAGTTTTGCTGTACCTCCTAATGATATGCTGTTTCTTTTGAATTTTGAATGCGGAATTATCCCTTTTTGATTCAAATTTGATAAGGTCATACTAAAAGAATAATTCTGGTTACCGCCTTGTGCTGTGATTGAATTTTCCCATACCTGACCGGTGTTGAACAAATTTTTGACATTATCTTTCTGAGCTTCATATGGTATTGTAGCAGAAAGATCAGGGTATGCATTAAGAAATTGTTGCCATTGCGGAATAGAATCAATCAGATCAAATGGCGCTCCCCATGATCCGTTGTCTCCCTGTGAAAAGGTATTATTATGACCGGCGCCATATGTATTCTGGTAATCAGGCAAAATCGGATTTTCCTGTGAATAGGATGAAAGATAAGTTATTTCCAATCCTTTTTTTGAAGGGTTGGTCGAACCGGCCTTTGTTTCGATGAGGATAACCCCGTTAGACGCCCTTGAACCGTACAAAGCGGCTGCAGCAGCGCCTTTTAGTACCTGTATTGATTTAATACTATTCGGATCGAGTGTTGATATGCCGCTTGCATATGATCCTCCGATAGTAATTTGTTCGGCAGTGTTATATTGTTCATTACTATAAGGGATACCATCAACCACAAATAAAGGCTGGTTGTCCCCTTTAAATGAGGACGTCCCCCTTATCGTAATGCGGGTTGCAGACCCGGGAATTGATGAGGAACCGCTGATTTCGACACCGGAAATCTTGCCTTGAAGTGTTCTAAGTAAATCCGGCTCTGATTTTTGTACGGTTTCATCTGCGCCCACATTTGATACGGCATACCCAAGAGATTTTGAAGAGCGTTCAATGCCCATTGCTGTGACAATAACTTCCTCAAGTCCTACATCCTCTGATTCCAGGCTGGCATTGACTTTCGTTTTTCCTTCTATCGAAATTTCCTTTGAAGTCATGCCAACAAAAGAAAAAATCAGTGTTTTGCCGCCTTCCGGTACCTGGATGGAATACTGACCATCCATATCTGTTATGGTTCCGGCACCGGAAACCTCCTTCACAGTAACTGTCGCATCGGGTACAGGATCACCCTTCCCGTCAGTGACTTTTCCTGTGATTTGAACTTGCGAAAATACTAACTGCACATTCAAAAATGTCATTAGTATCAAAAATAAAAAAGTAGTTCTTTTCATAGACACATTTTTTTGAGTTAAAATTCTATTTACATAAAAGTTTTGATAGTATTCAGATGAAATTTATCAAACCAAAAAAATACCAGTTATTTTGCATGAGGAATTGAACCGCGGTTGGAAAATATACAGTAACCCGCACCCTGATAAACAGGGCGCAGGAAACTGTATGATATAGGACTTCACATAATTGTATGTGGAGTAATTTATATTCACCAGGTTAACGAATATCTGAGGAGTT
>CAZVTW010000019.1:0-29131 GCA_964629805.1 uncultured Bacteroidales bacterium
GAAAAAGCTTTTGAAAAACAATTTTTTTCGCTTTCAATCAGCGTAACAGATTTGTTTTTATGTCCGGCCATTTGTTCGGCAACTTCGGCGCCGATAAAACCACCACCGATGATGACAATCTTTTGCATACTGTCTGTTTCATTCATCATCCATTTCATATACTGATAACTTTTCCTGATATAAAAAGTATTTTTCAGATCGTAACCTGGCATAAAATCAGGGACCAGCGGTGTTGAACCTGTAGCAAAAACAAGTTTGTCATATTCAAAATTCTGTCCTGATTGTGTTTTAACAATTTTTTTGTCAGTATTCACTTCTGTTGCCGGATCAACAAGCACGTCACCACCGGCGTCTATAAAGGGTTTTTTACCCATCATATTTTTTTCAATCCCGTCCAGGGCATAAAAAACATATGGGATACCGCAGGGAACCAGTCCCTTTTCCTCCTCGGTTAACATCAACATGTTTTTTTCCGGATGCAGCTTTTTAGCTGTTGTACCTGTTACGATGGCAGCCGGACCGCCACCAATAATAATTGTATCGTATTTTTTCATTTCGTGATTAAAGTTTATATTATTGAAATATTTATTTTCAGCCTTCGTCAGATTCTATTTTCTCTGGGTTACAGTTGAAATTTCGTATCCTCATCCGGAATGAATGGAGACTCCGGTGTATCATTTTAACTGCGCCTTTATTAAGCGAAACTGAGGAAGTCAGATTTTTTTAATTATGCTGTATTATGTTTAAGGCACACATCTGCAACTTTTGTTGTAAGATGAGAAAATGATTCGATGATAATTTTACTTCCGGAGGCAAAAACTGTCTCTCCTGAATCACCTAACTCACAAACATCTGCTACGAGAGGTATTTCTGCAAGAAGAGGCACATTCAACTCTTCGGATAAAGCCTTTCCGCCGCCCTGTCCGAAGAGAGTATATCGTTCATCAGGATGTTTTTCCGGTATAAAATATGACATGTTTTCTACAACCCCAGTCACCTCAACATTCAGTCCTTTTGCTGAAAACATTTTGGCTGCCCTTCTGCCGTCAGCAACAGCCATTTTCTGAGGTGTGATAACAATAATGGCTTTTGCCCCGGGAAGTTTTTGAGCCACTGTAATCGAAATATCACCGGTACCAGGGGGCATATCTACAACCAAAAAATCGAGCGTTCCCCAGTTTGTATCCTGCAGAAGTTGTGTTAACGCATTTGATGCCATTGGCCCGCGCCAAATGACAGCATCTTCTTTTTTCATCATAAATCCAAGAGACATCACTTTGATGCCAAATTTTTCAGGAGGTTCAATTATTTGTTTTTCCCCTGCTTTTTTAGCAGTAGGATGTGATTCCTCCATACCGTATGAAATTGGAACAGAGGGACCATATAAGTCAGCATCCAGTAGGCCTGTTGCATAGCCTTCGCGACTGAGAGTAAAGGCAAGATTTGTTGCCACCATTGATTTTCCAACACCCCCTTTACCGGATGCTATGAGAATGATATTTTGTATGTCAGGCAAGATATTTTCCATCATCATTTCCTGTTTTATTATTTTATTGTCGTGTCCCAATAAATAAAATGATCTTTTAATTTTTGTTTCATGATAGTCTGAGATTAAAAAACTGACAAAAATAACGAGAATATTCTCAAAATAAAATCATATTTTTCATTTTTTTATGTGTTGTTAAGCAATGGGATGGGCGAATCACTTTTGAGATTTAAAACTGAACATAAATTATTGTTGCTGTCGTTTTCATGTATGGCAAGATGGACAACAGTTTCCGGATTTTATGCTGATACCATGCATGCTCTGCTTGTCAGAACATTTAGAATGAGGGTAAATGGTCGTGCCTGGTATGATTTTGAGTTGTATACCCGGAATGACTATTCATCAAATTTTCATCACTCAAAGGAAAGGGGCGTTCTAAATCATGAAGTGTGGAATTACCGGTTAGATTATCAGGTTCGAAACATATATTGCCTATTTTGAAGAAAGGAATACCATAGAGTTTATGTAGTCGACCCGGTATAATAGTTATGACAATAATACCCGTATGTTGAAACATTTTAAAATATATGCAACTCAGGTCAAATGATGTTATAGCAAAGTAACAATCGGGCAGTTTTACAAAATTGAACTTATCAAATCTGTATTGAATTGGTTCAAAAAATTGAAATATGAGTGCATTGAACGGGTTGCTTAATATTTTCTGTATAGAGTAAGGAGATTTTGAATCACAAATTTCAACATACTGAATTGACTGAACGTAGTTTTTAACCCTTTCGGGAAGCGTTATTTTTTTACTTTCCATTATGATATTTTCATTAAAATAGTAAAATCCCTGGTCAATTGTGACAGCAATGACTGTTTGAAATATATATTATTTCTTACAGCCCTGCATCATACAAAGTATCTATTTTATTGAGCAGTTTCCTGTACATCTCTTCCCTGACGCTTAAAAGATGCTGGTATGATATTTCCTCGACTGTGTCTGCATATTGCCAGGTATTTGCAGGATTTTTATAATCCCAGTGGATGTCGCCTCTTTCATTTGTTCAATAATTGGGTCTGGTTTCAGGAAAAGGCCTGATAAACTTACCAGCCCAGGAACCATGTGAAGGATTGTCCGGTTTATTATCAGGGTCAATGAGATACAACACTGTCGGGGTATCGCCAACCCTGAAATAATTTGCCCATTTTACCCTGTCAGTCGAGACGACATCCCTGAGATGTTGCCCGAGATTGCCTGCATGCCGCGATAGAGAAACCATTATCTCATACGGCCTGCCGCCTGTTATATTGCCGGCAGAATCATATTCAAGTCCTTTAAACATACCGGCATACCCCCAGTCATTTTCTATCCACCAGAGCTTATTAAACTCAGGATTCTCCCACATCATTTTACGATCAATGCCCTGCCTGTCGTAACTGTTCCAGTTGACCAGCATTCCGTCTCCGCCCGATGATTTTGCCCTGACATTTGTACCAATGGTCAGCAGACGGATTTTATCTGTAATGGACGGATCAGCCTGTAGGGCACCATTAATGACCTTGAGATTTCCCCAGGCCAGGACATATAATGGTCGCGAATCATCTTTTTTCGCTTCTTTAATAATTCTTTTAACAGCAGAGACCGAATCAGTCATCAATGCTTCATTGAAGAAATACTCAGGAGAAGGGAAGCCCATTTCTTTAAACCTGTATTCAGGGTTTTGATAGTCTTTTTGATATGCTTCCAGGACTCTTTCAGCAGCTGTGATGCCTCCCGGTTTTTCTCCCCGGTCAAATTTTTCCGGGACAATAGCTTTAATATCCAGTTCATCGGCATACCAAAGGACATGGCACAGGCTCTGCACATCATCCGGATCGTCACAACAAACCTGTATGTCTGTTGTTATCACAACGCGTGGCTTGTCTTCTTTTTTTGTTGTTTGTTGCTCTTTTTGTTGCTCTGTCGTGCAGGCGGCTATAAGAGTCAGCAAAGCAAAAACGAAGCATGATTGTTTTATGTATTTCATCTGTTTATCATGTAAATGTATGAGTCTGTTTATTTATTGTTTGATTGTTGTAACATCCATTCATATAAGGCATCATTTTCATATGTTTTCGTCCAGGCATCGTGTGTTGCTTCAGGGTACACCGTGAATTTTACATCTCCCCCGGCAATAGCTACTTTTTCAACCATTTTGGCAGATACGGACATATCTATTGTCGCATCTTTTGCCCCGTGAAAAACCCATACGGGCAGGTCTTTTAGCCATGAGGCATATTCATAGGGCGCTGATGAACCGCAAATAACAGCCAGCGCTGCAAATATACCCGGATTGTTAATGGCAAGCCGCCAGGCGCCATATCCCCCACGACTGAGCCCGGTGAGGTATATTCTGGCTGTATCTACATGATATTCAGAAACGACAGCATTGAGCAAATTCAGAACGGCTACATCATCCCATAATTTCTTTTTACCGGGATTTTGAGGAGAAAGTACCAAAAAAGGAAATTGTTTCCCTTGTTCAATCAGTTTCGGTGGCCCGTGCTTTTTCACTAATTCAATATCATTCCCTGATTCGCCGCCGCCGTGAAGAAATAGTAACAACGGAAATTGTTTTGTATTGGCTTTATCATAGTTATCAGGTAGATAGAGCAGATACTGCATTTTGGTTGTATCATTCATTCTATATGTTTTTGCATTTTGTTGCGGGAATAAACTGCTTGTTGTAAGGAGATAAATTATACTTATCAATAAAAGGTGTTTTGACATTTTTTTTTGAAATTAAATTTTAACATTTAAAAGTCTCTTTCTTCATCATATTCAACAAGAAATGTATGCATTTCTTTATCCGGGAAAGTCCTTTCCGGGGCCTTTTTATTATTCTCAAAATTACTATGAGCTACTTCGTACCCCATTTTTTCCAGGTCAACAGCCAATAGCCTGAAATAGGTGCTTTTGCCTGTCTGTCGCGGCGCCCAAATTGTAAAAGAACGCTGGTTTTTGACAAGGTCAATCCCTTTTTGTATGAGGGTTTTCCTGTAAATTGTATAGTGCTGTTCCGGGAAATTCGGCCCGGACGTATTGAACATTCTCATTTTTCCCTGTAAGTTTTGAGCGAATATACACATTTATTTTGATTGTTCGGCAAATTCAGTTGGTGAAATGCCATACTTATCCCTGAAACACCTGGAAAAATATGCCGGACTGCTAAATCCCACATCATAAGCTATTTCGGACATGGATGCATGGGATTCCTTAATGAGTTGTTTTGCCTGTTCCAGCCTGATAATGGTGATAAAATTACTGGGAGTTAGGTTTGTAAGTGATTTCAGCTTTCTAAAGAGCTGAAACCTGCTCATGCCCAATTTTTTGCCAAAATAGTCCATGTTGAAACTTTTGTCTGCAATATGTTTTTCAACTGTTTCGGTTGCTTTTCGGATAAATTTCTCATCAACCGGGGTCACTTCCAGTTTGCTTGTTTTTAGGTAGAATCCTTCCTGTCCAATTTGTTTGCGAAGTTTATCAACGATATTCACATTGGTTTCATAAAAATTTTTACCCTGGGCTGGCAATTAATGTCAAAGAAGATAGCACATTTTCAGCAGAAAAGGGGTATTATATCTATAAACAATTCACACGTGCAGGTGGGCAGGGAATGGAAGTTGTAAAAACAGCCATTAACAGGCCTGAAACCTTTATGGCAGCTTTTGCTCAAAATAATACAAAACACCCTGATGCATTTGTAGTCATTAATTATGGCGAAACATCAATTATCTAAATTCCGAGGGGATGAATGTGTTCTCTTTTCTTACAATGAATATTGAAGGCGATGATAAAAACGTATTTCCTTACATTGATTATGAAACATACGACCGTTTTGATGTCTCTAAGCTGGATCAATGGGAAATTGTATTTGATCATGCTGATAAGCTGGGCATGTTCCTTCACTTTAAAATCATGGAACAGGAAAACCAGGGCCTGCTGGATAATGGTGGCCTCGGAGCAACTCGAAAATTATTGTATCGCGAATTAATAGCCCGGTTTGGTCATCATCTTGCATTAAACTGGAACATGTGTGAAGAAAACGGCGAATGGGCGGGTAATCACCGAACACCACCTCAGTTTACGAATCAGCGTTTGGCAATGGCAGATTATTTCTATCATCATGATCCATATCATCATCATGTTGTAATACACAATGGTATACCATTTTATGATATTTTAGGAAAAGAAAGTCGCTATACCGGTATTTCATTACAAACCCATAAAACAGATTTCAGCCTGGTGCATCCACATGCACTAAAATGGATAAACGAATCAGCCAAAGCCGGCAAGCAATGGGCCGTGGCCGTTGATGAGCCAGGTGATGCAAGTCATGCTCTGCTGCCTGATGCTGAAAATCCGGAACACGATAATGCCAGGAAAAACGGCTTATGGGGTGCGTTCATGGCAGGCTCCTGGGGAACTGAATGGTATTTCGGATATAAACATGAGCATTCAGACCTCACCTGCCAGGACTATGCTTCAAGGGAATTATTCTGGAAACAGGGTAAAATTGCCCTTGATTTTTTTCATGAGCATGTTCCTTTTTGGGACATGGAAAATCACAATCCCTTAATTGGAAATCATGATAACAAACCGGGAGCATACTGCTTTGCTAAAGAAGGAGAAATATACCTTGTTTATTTGTCAGGTGATTCTTATCCCTTGTTGGATTTGTCAAATTCCGGCGGGAAATTTGAAGTGAAATGGTTTAATCCGGCATACGGAGGCAAATTGCAAACTGGTTCTGTAAAAAAGCTGAAAGGAGGTAAAAAAGCTGATTATGGTAAACCACCCACAAACCCGGATAAAGACTGGGTTGTATTAATACGGAAATTGTAACATTTTTAGTGTAATACAATATTAAGATAACGAAATAAAACTAAGCCAAAACTATAAAAACGGGGCGGATAACCGAAAAGGCCAACAAGTAGAATAATTAAATCTTTGAATCATGAAAAAAACAGTATTACTTTTATTTTTTATGCAACTTTTGTTAATAGCAGAAGCACAGGAGAAATATCCCAAAGTTCTCGCGATCCCTACTGAGTTTAAACAAACTGTTCTCATTCGAATACAATCGGGTGAAGACATGTTGGAAAGCCTAAAATTTGCGGTACAGGAAAAATCAATAAAAAATGGGGTTATTCTATCAGGAATAGGCTCTGTATCAGAGTATCATTATCATGTTGTAAGCGATAAGAACCTTCCACCGGCTGAAGAATTTCCAAAGGCTTCTGTTCCTATGGATTTAACTTCTGTGCAAGGCTATATCTTAAATCAACGGGTACATGCACATATTACCCTTTCCGATGAAAACAGTATGGTAGGAGGACATTTAGAGCCAGGCACAAAGGCCCTGACTTTTATTATAATTACTATTGGTGTTTTACCCGATGATTTAGATATTGAGAATTTTGATAACTACAAATATTGATTTACTATGAAAGCAATTTTTAGAACATTTTTATTTACGTTTTTTTTAATCCATTTATTGGTTAGTTGTACTACTAAAAAACAAGAGCAGGTTCATGTGTTCGAGATAAAAGAAATACAATTAGAAGCGAATAATGAATACAAAAACCCATACAAAGAGATAGAATGTTGGGTGGAGTTATCAGGCCCTGATTCTAAAAGGAAAATATATGGTTTTTGGAACGGTGAAAAGGAATTTGTTTTTCGTCTTGTGGCAACCTCACCTGGTTTATGGTCATGGAAATCCTTTTCAAATGTTAATGACAAAGGATTAAACGGAAAAGAGGGCTCATTTGAAGCAATAGAATGGAATGAAAACGAGATTTCAAAAAATCCCAACCGACGTGGTTTTATTACGTCAACAAAGAATGGCAGGGCATTGGAATATGCTGATGGAACACCCTTTTTTATGCTAGGGGATACATGGTGGGCTGCTTCCACCTGGCGGTTCCCCTTAAAAGGAATTATTCCTGATGATAATTACGTCCCTGCTGAAGGCATTAGCTTTGAAGAAGCCGTTCATTATCGTAAAAAGCAAGGTTATAATACCATTGCCATGATAGCTGCCTACCCAAATTGGAAAGTTGATGATTATCCTGCTCAATATATAAATTCTGACTCAGTTGGTGTTAGGCAGGCATGGGGAAAAAACGGAAAAAACACGGCTAAAGACATGCACGATGAAAAAGGCAATATGCCCTTTTTTCAATGGGCAAAATCAGACATAATTGCCAATTTTGACAGTATAAATCCCGGGTATTTTAAAAGCCTGGATAAAAAAATGGAATATTTGGACGACAATGGGTTCGTTGTTTTTCTGGAAACCGTTCGTCGTGACTATGGGCCCACATGGAAAAAATATTTTGATTGGCCGGAATCTTTTTCAAGATATGTTCAATATATAATTGCCAGATATGGAGCTTACAACATCATTTTTAGCGGTATTCACCTTGACTGGATAAATGAAAATTTCAGCCTTACGGCAGATGAATTTAATACTGCACTTACCCATCATTACAATAATTATGGTAGTTTGCCTTATAAGCAGCCTCATACGATTCTTATTGACGGTTCCACTTACGGGCAATTCGGGCATGTTGAGAAAGCCCCCTGGTTAACTATGCATTCGGTAGGAAATGTTCCCAGGAATCATGGGTTTTATCCCATGATTGAAGAAATTTTTTCGTTGAGCCCACCATACCCGGCTGCTAATTTAGAACCCTATTATCCCGGTTGGGACAGTCCATACCATAACACCGTAGCAGGTGAAAGGCCTGAACCAAATTCAGAAAGGGACCATTATTTTGGCAGGGCACAAATGTATGGCAGTGTTTTGTCAGGTGGTCTGGCAGGCCATATATATGGTACGGGCGCCTATTGTGGAAATACAACAAGTGAACCTAAAAATGAAGGTGACCGGCCATATATTTGGGAAGGTTTAAATTATGTTTCCGGTTCACAATTACCTTATCTGGGCAAGTTTATTTTATCCGAGGGAAAGGCTTATCAAAATTGTAGCCCTCGAAGAGAAAAACTTGAACCAAATCAAACAGAAGAGTCCAAAGAAAACGGCCTGGATGGATGGTCTTTCATGTTATTGTCTGACAATAAAGAATTAGCTTTTCTATATTTTGAACACAAGGCTGAACCACCTGCTATTTCCGGCCTCAAACCGAATAAAACATATGCTTTGCATTGGTTTGACCCTGTTAATGGAGAATGGTTAAAAAATACCAGCTCAAAGCTAACCAGTAATAATGGAGTAATTCGAATTGAACGGTTACCATCTAATAAAAATGTTTTATATAATGATTGGTGCTTAAAACTTAAACTGGCCGAATAATTGTGCATACCGCCAATGGCCGTATTTGTAGCTGAAACAGGCATTCTGGCTCAGTCAAAAACTGCCTTTACCAGTTAAAGCCTTTCCGGCTTGCAGATACACCTAACTGTTGGAAAGCCACTATAAAACCGGATATTTTTATTGATTCATATTTCATTAAATGAAAATTTTTATGTTATATTCACATCGAAAAACCGGAGAATAAAATAAAGAAAAAACACATATGAAATTACCACGCAGAAAATTCTTAAAAACAACAGCATTATCAGGGGTTTTTGCCGGATTCGGCATGAATGAACTTTTTGCTGACATCAACACAGACACAGAGTTATACAAAAGTGCCAAAATTGACATTACCTTGCCTGAAGAGCGAATGTACTATGAGCCTTTGGAAGAGGTGCATGTCAATATCGAAGCCGATACCGGGGCAAGGGAAATAAAAATTTCAGATGGCCGGGGGAATATTTACCATTCATTTTCTTATAAACCGTCATTCTCATTCCAGGCAGGCGGCGCTCTCGGTTTTCAGGTTGTTTCGCTGCATGATAAAAAAGGAAAAGTAATTGATTGGGCTGTTTTCCCTGTAAATTGCCAGACACAGGTGAAAGATGACAAAGAAGAATTTTCTGACTTCATGGATATTCTGTACAAAACCCTTACTTCTTCTTATGCCGGATTGGGCAAGACTGTTCGGTATAACAATAAATTTTATACGTATTATTCAAGTTGGTTACAGGACCATGTTTTTGTAGCAGAAGCCATGAAATATTTCATGAAAGATATTAAAACCGGGATTGACCTCTATGCTGACGGGCAACGGAAAGACGGTTTGATTTGGGACAATTACAAACATCCTTACCCTGAAATACAAAGCTATTGGGAATATCGTTTTGATTACGGTGGATTTACCTATCGTCCGGAAGACCCCAGGTCATCTGCCATTTTTGTCAGGATTCCGGTTGAAAATATTGGAGAGCATACCTTCATTGAAGGTTTGTACTATGCCTGGAAAGCCACAGGCGATACGGAGTGGATGGCTACCATACTAAACAATGCCCTGAAAGCTGTAGAATTTGCAACTTCATCGCCCTGGTACTGGTCGGAGGAGAAACAGTTGCTCAAACGTCCCTTTACAATAGACCGCTGGGATTTCCAGTCAGATTTTGATGCAAAGATATCTGAAACAGGAAGTGATTTTATGGGTGTAAACCCGGGAAAAACCCATTATGGTATTATGTTTGGTGATAACACATGCATGGCAAATGCCTGCGGCTTACTGTCAGAAATGCTTCAATCAGCCGGGCGCGACGAAGAAGCCGAAAGAATGAAAAATCTGGGCCGGTCACTCTGGCAAAGACTCAACAATCTTTCGTGGAAGGGAAATTTTTACAGGCACTGGTATCCACTCAATCCAGAAAGAGATGTTGACTTTGGTGTCGATACTGCCGAACAGGTCACATTGTCGAATGCCATGGCGCTCATACGAGGACTTGATCACGATAAATGTGTCAAAATCATTCAAACCTATCAGCGCATCAGGGAAGAGATGCCAAAATCGTCACCTGGCGAATGGTATATGTGTTACCCGCCATTTGAAAAAGGCTGGCATGTAAATAAATGGGAATACATGAATGGTGGCGTCAGTCCGATACTGGCGGGCGATCTGGCGCTGGGAGCGTTTGAACATGGATATGAATCGTATGGCGTGGATATATTGCAGCGCTTGCATCAGTTAGCGATTAAGTCTGGTTACGAGATAAAAGGCGGATATAAAGGCAAGATGCCGGAAGAACCACAGCGGAATTTTACACCCCTGGATTTGGAAGAACATGCAAATATCGATTTTGTATCAGACGGAAATGCTGAATCACCCGGCTGGGTTGGTGGCCCGGAAGCCGACTTCAGGAATTTACCAACAGGAGAGCAGAAACTGGAAGGGGTGACGTTTAAAATTATTGATCCTGAAAAAAACAACCGAAGAGGCTGCATCGCTGTGAGCCAGGGAAAGGAAAATAATGGTACAGTCAATGTTCAGGCCGGACAAAAAGCCAGGTCATTTTATATCCTTCATACCCTGGACGGTCATGGTGTAGCCGGTACTTTATTTGTCAGGTATGACGATGGCACGTATTATGCCAGGTATATCAATGAACGCCGGGAGATAGGACATTTCTGGTATCCTGTAATGAGCGAATCCCGTAAAGGCATCCCCAATACGAGGATAGCCTGGAGAGGCCCGGCTAAAGAAGTAAAAGATGTAGGAATCTATGCTTTTGGCATGGACAATCCGCACCCGGAAAAAACCATCAAAAGCTTTGAGTTTGTTAATCCGCAGGCTTCAAACTGGGTCATCTTTGCTGTAACATTGAGTGATGGCCCGCATTATTTTGAACCGTCAATAGTCTCAACCATCCCTAATCACTGGGGAGCAGCCCATGTGATGAAAGCCATGATTGAAGGGCTGGCAGGAATAAAAAATACCGGCCTGGCTTTTGATAAGGCTACTCTGTCCCCCCGTTGGGAACTTGCAGGGGTGAATACAGCCAGGGCAACAGCAAAATATGAATCATCCGGTGGATATCTTTCATACTCATATCAAAAAATAAATGAATATACCTATGAGATAGAATTCACCGGCAACAGCATGGAAACGGAGTTGCAGTTTCTTGTTCCGGATGGAAAAAAAATGAACACCCTGCAGGTTAATAATGAATCATTTGCATTTAAGATTTCGAACATAGAAAACAGCAACTATGCTACTGCTCTTATTCCTGATGTTGGCATAAAAAAGGTGGTTATTGGGCTGGTATAATTTCCTACCTACCCTCATCAACCTTCACCTACACCCTTTTTCCGTCAAACGTTACACCAAGTTTGGCAATGTGGTCATAGCCTTGTTTTCTGACATCAGTTTCGTACTGTTTTTCTTCTATTTGGCGGAGTGCAGCATCAAGGGCCTCGTCTTTGGTTTCGCCATGAAAATCGTCAATGGTTTTGAGTTCGAAGATAATGGCTGTTTGAGTTTTTTCCGGCGGCAGAACAACAATGTCGTATCTGCCATAACCTGATTCCTTTTGGGAGTTTATAATGTACCCTTGTGGTAAATTCACCAGCATGCCTAACAAAAATGCCTGGTACACTTTTTCAACCTCTTTGCCTGCTGTATCGAAGTAAGATAAGGTCTGCAGCACCAATTCACTCAAAAGGCGTTCAAATAACTTATAATCCTGACTGAGTAATGCATTCAAAAGGTATTCAAGCTTCTGGTTGCTGTATTTACGTCCAAACCAATCATTGACAATAGCTTTGAAAATCAATTTCACCTCGGTATTTGCCCGGTAAGGTTTCAGCCGGTTGGTGGGGTATGCACAGCTATTAAGTATTGACCAGGGATTGTAGAGCGTTTCCTGCCCGAAAATGTATCCATTGTACCATTTTTCTATGTCTTCTTTTTTTTTCGATAAATCTAAATCTGCAAGCAGGGAATCAACTTCTGCCGGGGTAAAACCAAAATAACCGTTAGTTATAAAGATTAAATATCTGAAAGAAAATCTTTATAATTGCTACATCTCTACGATGGTAATCTTTCGTTTTACACCCATAAATTCATGTTCTGTTTCTTCCCATTTGATACGCTCATCCCAGGATACTTCCTGAGAGGATTTGGGTTCGAAAAGGATAAGGTAACCATGCTTTAAGCCGGCTTTATCCAGGTAAGCAGAGAGCTGATCCAGACCATCTTCCAGGGTGTAGCTGTGGTAATTTATTTTTAATTCCAGAATGTGGGTTTCTCCTCCATAATCAATAATCAGATCGGTTCGTCCCCTGCCATAGGCCATCTCCCGGTCTATTTTACCCCCTGCATTGACTATCCGTTGCAGGAATGCCATTAAGAGCAATTGTTTTCCGGCCTCACGGTAGCTAAAATTATCCAGCCAACTTTCAGAATGGCGCCGGTAAAATTTTTGGAATTCTTTGAGCAACGAGTCAACTTGCAATTTACCGCCTTTGATGAACCATTGAGGATCGGTGATAGGAAGTAAACTATCCTGCCAGTTTGAGTTTAATACCCGTGGAATAATTTCAGAGTATATTTTATTGGATATCACCAGACCTTCATTCGTTTTTGTTACAATACCCAAATCAATCGTATATTGTAAATCATCATTGTAAGTATCAGTGTTTATTCTATTACCTGAAATAATACCTTGTATAATATTTTTAACTTTTTCTTCTTTCAGTTTATCCATCAGGCTGTCAAGATGTGTATCTCTTCTGTTAATCAGGTTTTCTTTGGCAGTATCGACCATTTCGGTAGTGATTTCTTTTGAGGAATCACCCTTAAGAATTTTTGCTACTATTTCATTGGCAAGGGCATTCACCAGCCAGGGCTGGCCTCCGGTATAGTCATAAATCAAATTGATAACTTCAGGGTTGAATGCCTGACCAGTATCAATGGTATGCTGATTAAGCAATTGTGTAACCTGTTCTTTTGTGAAATTTCCAAGCCTGAAAGATTCTGCCTTAATGTTAAAAGGAGAACCGCTTCCCAAAGCCCCGTTTTTTTCCCGTATTCTCATTTTAAAATCGCGTATATCTCTCAATCCGACCAGTGCAACAGATATTGGAAATCCACGGGGACGAAATTGAAATCCATTTCTTAGTTGTCGAAGCGTGGAGATGAGAATATCGTCCCAAACCGAATCGATTTCATCCATTAACAGAACAACCGGTTTTTTTTGCTTTTTACACCAATCCCCTAAATACCTGTATAATAAATCCTGTATTGGTTGATAGTTTTCTGATTTTTCAGGTAATTCTTCTTTTGGCAGAAAAAAAGTTGCTGCGTCAAATAAGCTCCTTATCATAAGAAGCATTGCATCTTGTACGGTAATACCTCTGTATCCGGCATTTTCTATCGAAAATACCATACAAATATATTTTCCCTCCTGGTTTATTTGTTTCGCCAGGGCGTGAAGCAGGGTAGTTTTCCCGGTTTGCCTGGGGGCATGAATCAGGAAGTATTGTTCGTTTTCTACAAGACTATCTATTTCTGGTTTTATTCCCCGTAAAGGGTCTACCATGTAATGCTTTTCGGGTCTGCAATAACCTGTGGTGTTGAAAAATCGGCGCATCTTTATTTGCTTTACTGTGTTTTCGTTTCAAAGATACAAATAAGAAGTGGGTTTTAAAAAATTAGCGCCTTACCTTGTTATGCCGAATATGCGAATCGTTTATTCTTTGGCGCTTTGGGGTATTTTACGCTGTGTAAATACCTGAACAACCAAAATACAATAAAACAATCGGAAATTCTTATCGGGAAAGCTCTTTCTTCATACTTCTGTCCTCAGTCCTTATCGAATTATCCGAAACAAATATTTATTTGCATAATTCATGAAATTCACGAAATTCGCGGAAGAAATGATCCACGAATTACACAGATGACACGAAATAAAATAGCGTTTTTTTTGAATAAAATAAATTCGTGTTAATTCGCGAAATCCGTAGATAAACACATTCGTACACAAAAATATCGTGGACAAAATGTAAATACATGAAAAAAAATCACATTCTTCTCAATTTTCTCATTTGCGTTCTATTATTCTCCCTGTCTGATTGCCGCAATCCGGGAACAAATGATTCATCGAAGGAATCATTAAAACAAAAAGACACAATGCTCATTGATACATCATCTGCGAAGCATTTGGAAATACAGGACACAATGCACACAAAAGAGAAAAAACAACCAGGCCCGTATGAATCTGCCTTTATCTCGGCCGGACTTGTAAATCTGAAGGATATTGATTCAACAATTCAGGTGAAACTGAGGTATTCAACCCCGGATAATTTTCTTGGGTTCGATATTTACGGGGACTTGGAAGATTGTTTTTTGCAGGAAGAAACAGCGCTTCAGCTTAAAAAAGCACAACAATATCTGAAGGATAAACATCCGGACTATTCGTTGCTGGTGTGGGACGGCGTTAGACCGCTTAGGGTTCAGCAAATGATGTGGGATTCCATCGAAAAACCGGAACATCTTAAGCGTCTTTATGTTGCAAATCCAAAAAAAACAGGTTCTATTCATAATTATGGTTGTGGTGTTGATGTGACAATCATAAACACCCAATCATCAGAATTGCTTGATATGGGTACTGATTTTGACTATTTTGGCACACTTGCATATCCTTACAAAGAAAAAGAACTTCTTGAAAAAGGTGTGTTAACAGAAATACAGGTAAAAAACAGGCAATTATTGCGGTCAGTCATGACAAGAGCAGGATTTTTTGGCACAAACACGGAATGGTGGCACTTTAGCGCTATGACTAAGGCGCAGGCTCGTCAAAAATATGAGATGATAAAATAATATCAAACTATTATCTTTTACCTAAGTTAAGCGGTTTGAACGAAGTGAAAAAGCGCTTTACTTAGGTATAACCCCGACTTAGAAATTGTTGGTTTTCACCGAATAGGTGAAGGTGAAAACCTTACAATTTGTTTGTCCCCGACACTTCGTGCACGGGGCAGGCAGTGAGCGAAAATAGCTCAATTTGGGTTTTTATCCTTATTTTCTTTTGATATTTTATCCCTGAATTTTTTGTGCCTGCGGTGGCTCCTGATGCTGCGGATAACATATGCAAGCACCAGGATGGTGGATATGATAAAGAGAAGTATTTTCACCTGTTCATTCTATTTTCGTTTCAGCTTAAATTCCACACGTCTGTTTTTAGCCCGTCCCTCATCGGTTTCGTTAGTTGCCACGGGTTGTGTCTCCCCATGTCCGGTATATGACAGCCGCTCTTTTGCTATCCCTTTAAAAATGAGATATTCAACTACCGATTTAGCACGAGCTTCCGATAACTTCTTATTGTATTCGTCCGACCCTTTGCTGTCTGTATGCCCTGATATTTCAACTTCCCGAATATCATATTTTTGCATATAACCGACCACTTTGTTGAGTTCCAGGAAGGATTTCGGTAACAAATCAATCTTATCAAAATCAAAGTAAATATTCTCCAAAACAAGGGCTTCTCCTTCTTTCACATTACTTATTTCACCTGTGAACTCATCAAACACTTCTGTTCCGGTGGCTGTGTTACCGGCCTTATCTTTTACAGTATAGACATATTCGCCGGTGCATAATTCTGAAAGGTCTTTTTGAGTCGATCCGTTTGACCATGAATAGTTGTATGGCGGAACACCTCCTTTCACATCAAGTGTAATCCAACCCGTGCAATCACCCTTATATTCACTGCTTGAATGTACTCTGAGGGGTCCGGTAAATCTTATGGTGTCCGTTGCTATACAATTATTTGCGTCTCTGACAGTGTAGTAGTGCACTCCTTCGCCAAGACCGGAAACCGACAGCCCTGATTCTCCATTTGACCAGATAATATCATAAGGTTCTGTGCCACCGGTAATGTTGATACTGATTGAACCATCATTCTCCTGCTCCATTTTTCCTGAAAATGATGTTTCTGTTACATTAACTTCAAGGTCATGTGGCACACAACTACATTCCAAACAATTTTCAAGGGCTCTTACGGAAATATCATCAACATAATAATAGGCATATTTATACGTGCGTGGTGGTATTTTCGATGTATCGGCCACAATGTAATCTATTTCCCCGGATTCAAAATTGCCAATGACAATATATTCCTCTGAGCCATTGGCAATGTATGTTCCACAAAGTTCTTTCCATTCTTCTTTGTTGGTCATGAATTTTTTGTCTTCGTTTTTTACCTGTGCATCAAAGGTCAGTTGAGCAGGAGAATTTTCCTGAACCCTGCTCCCGGTCAGGTATATACCCAGGTTATCAACAGCCCAGTATGAATAGGTTGAAAGTTTATAATGTAATGATATGCAATATTTTTTACCTTTCTCCAGGCGTTGAGTTAGTCTTGTATCGATGTATTCAACAAATCCCCTGCCTGCTTTACCGGATGTCGGTTTGAGAAAAAGGCCTACATATCCGTTACCTGAATGAGGCTCGCTGGTGCCATTTGAATTTTCCGGAACCCCGCAGTCAATGTTATTTGAACACCGGTTAAAATAATCCGGAGTACCCCATGTCGGGTATGTCCAGCCTGGGACAAGTTTTCGTACAAAACTTGAAGCGCTCCATTGTGTATAATATTCCGGGCAGTCATTATATTCTTCAAAACCAGGATTTGGAACCAGATTTTGTCCCCGGATAGCGCCGGCAAACAATATCAGCAACAAAATATTCAAACTTAAAAATGATAATATTCCTTTAACCATAACAAAATGATTATCTTTTTCCTGCAATAAAGGTATAAAAAAATCATTTTTTTCGTTACATTTGAGACAATTAAATTCTATTATTATTAAAATCAACTCATGAGACATCTGAATTATTATTCTCTCTGAGGTTATCTCACCAAATAATATACATGATATGATTTTTCATTACAATAAAGTAAATATTGAAGTCTTGAAACAAAAAGCAACTGTATTTATATGTTTTATCCTGTTAGTGAAATTCTCCACAGCACAATATATGAATTTTGATATTGGTGCTGACAACCAGCCTGTCATTGGGGGGTGTTTTCAAATGAATTCAGATAAGTATACACATGAATCCCAAACAGGAAATTCTATCATGGCTAAATTTGATGAATCAGGAAATGTAATCTGGAATCTAAAAGCCGATGGTTTATTTAATGTTGTTGATTTGGAAATTGACCATGAAAATAATATTTTCCTGCTTGGCACCTTTAGAAATGAATTGGTTGTCAAAGACAAAAACAACAATTTCTATTCCTTGTGCTTTGAGCTGGAAAACATGAATCCTCCCGAAAAGTTTTCTTTCACTTGTCCAAATCAACCTAATCAGATTCGATGATGATATTTTGAAAAAAGCATGGTTTTTATTTGTGGATTTGATTTCTCCGTATAAATAATCATTTTTTTTCATTATATTTGAAGGTCAAATACATAAAGCATGAAGTTAACGCTATTCCTTATACATATATTTCTTATTGTTTTTTCATATGCTCAGGATGTTAAAAGAGGCCTGAAGCAATTAGAAAGGGAAAACCTGAAAAAGGCTGAACAAACTTTTTTTGAGATAAAACAATCCAATCCCGAAGATCCGATTGCAAATTATGGCCTGGCAAGAATATATGCCCATCCTGAATTTGAGAACAAGAACCTCTATAAAGCTTATGAATATATCCTGTTGGCAAATGAAAATACCGGTAATATCAGTGAGGAAAATCTGGCAGATATTAATGGTCTCTTCACAACTGATTCTATATCATTTCAGAGACAAATCATTGATGATAAACTCTATGATGAAGTAGCCTCGACACGAAAGATTGATAAGCTCAATGAATTTATAAAAAAATGCCCACAATCATTTCATTTCCAGGATGCTGTTGCAAAAAGAAACCAGCTTGAGTTCTGGAATGCCAAATATCAAAATACAGTGTTTGCCTATGAGCAATTCATCCAAAAACATCCTTATGCGGATGATGTTCCGGAAGCTAAAAAACTCAGGAATGAAATAGCCTGGTCAGAGGTAAGGCAAAAACATACGATTGAAGCTTATAATGATTTCATCAGTCAATATCCTGATGCAATCCAAACCCCTGAAGCCATTAAAGAAAGAGATAATCTTGAATATCAGAAAGTGAAGTTGAAAAGCACACTTGAGGCATACCAGGAATTTATTGACAAATATCCTGACTCTGAATTTATCTTTGATGCCAGACGATACAGGAATGCTTATGCTTACAGGAAAGCATCGATTATTCATACAATTGAATCATATAACCATTTTATCGATACATATCCTGATGCCAAGCAAATACCTGATGCCATAGCAGCCAGAAATAATCTGATTCTGCAAAAAATTAACACGGCATCTACAAAGAATGAATTTAATGAGTTGTTAATGACTTTCGGTAGCGATAAAGAGTTATATCAAACCATGATGAACAAAAAGTCTGTTCTGTTGGGCAACAAAATGATGCAATACAACAAATTTTCAGAGAATTCGTTTGACTCTGTCCTGGTGTTTGATAAGTCAGGGAATACTGAAAAAATTGCTGATGTCATAACGAATCATTTTCATGAGACTATTATTGCAGCCAATATCAAACAAGAAGATTCCTGGCACCATGATATCTGGTTGATGAAACTCAATGTTGACGGAAAACTTATCTGGGATAAAAAAATCGGGCATGAATATGACGATGTTGTCCATTCGGCGGCTGTTTTGCCTGATAATAGCATCCTGCTGGCAGGACATTTTGACCAGGAACATGTTGTGGGGAAAAATATACGGATTATAAAACTTGATACTGAAGGCGAAACCATTTGGGAACGAACTTTTGAGGGGACTGATGCCATAGCAGTAAACTACACCGGAATTGATTTACCCATAATTACCGGTTATACAATGAATACCGACGGAACTGTAGATGCGTTTTTGTTACAATTGAATGCCAACGGTGATTTGATCAGCCGTAAAACCTTTCCTGAGAAAACTTTTCCGGTATCGGTCTTTTCGATGGAAAACGGTGACATTTATGTGGCAGGTAAAACCTGGCTAATCTGGTGTGATGAACAGGGGAATACGAAGAAGGAATTAAGTCTGCCTGAAGGATACAAAATATTTGATGCCAGCCCGGGTGTCTTTAACAGAATTTATATAGCCGGTTATTACTATGATTTCACTGAAGAGACCAGGAGGGATATCTGGACTGCGGTCTATACATATGATCTTGAAAAAAAATGGGATACAATTTTAGATGACAACAAGGGGTATGAACATGCAAATTCAATCTCTGTTTCTTTGGACGGAAGAATTTGGGTATCAGCAATTACTTCAGTAAATCATGATAAGGAAGATGATTGCTGGTTCCTGGTTTTTGATTCCAAAGGAAACAAGCTGAAGGAATTCAGGTATGGGACAGAACAGAACGAAAAGAATCCTGTTTCACATATTAATAATCTTAATACTGTGATTACAGCTTTTCACAGGGGACTGAATTCTGATATTATTGTAACCGGAACAAAATTAGAATAAAACAGCATTGAAATATTTTATACAACATACACATAAATAAAATAAAACCAATGATTAAAGAACAGTTAGTAACATATTTCGAGACCAGTATCAAAAAAAACTGGGAACACAAAGCATTTATAGATTATGGCTGTAAAGCCCTGACTTACGGCCATGTAGGGGCTGAATTATACCGTCTGCATGCTTTATTTGAAAAATTTCAAATTCAGGAGGGTGATAAAATTGCTTTAATGGGCAGGAATTCTGCAAACTGGGCTATTGTTTACCTCGCCACAGTCAGTTACGGAGCGGTCATAGTGCCAATTCTCCCTGATTTTACCAGTCAGGATACCTATCATCTTGTCAATCACTCGGAATCGGTCATGTTTTTTGTTGCTGATCAAATCCGCGATGAACTTGATCTGGACGAAATGCCCGGTTTGAAGGCTGTTTTTGCTCTGAAGGATTTCTCACTGATTTATGAAAAAGAAAAAAACAAAAAGCAATTCAAAAAGAAAAAGCAAAATGAAATCATTGGAAATAATGTAGCCCCTCAACTTACTCCTGAATCATTTTCTCTGAAGGGTATAGGAAATGACAGACTTGCCGCTATTGTTTATACATCAGGCACATCGGGTTTTTCCAAGGGTGTCATGTTGCAGCATAACAGCCTGGCTGCAAATGTCAGATTCGCTATTAATACCCTGAAACTGGAAAGCGGTGATCCCCTTGTCTCTTTTCTTCCCCTGGCACATGCTTATGGTTGTGCTTTTGAGTTTTTATATCCTTTTTCTATTGGCTGCACAGTGACATTCCTGACAAAAATTCCGGCCCCGCAGGTCATTCTGAAAGTTTTCAATGAGGTGAAACCAACGCTCATACTCACGGTACCATTGATTATTGAAAAGATATACAAGAAAAAAATCATGCCGGTAATCAAAAAACCGGCTATTAAAGCGATTTTAAAAGTACCCGGCTTGAAAAAAGTTCTGTTTAATAAAATACATGCCCAACTTTCTTCTGCTTTTGGCGGGAACTACAACCAGGTTGTTATTGGCGGCGCTGCTTTGAACCAGGATGTTGAAAATTTTTTAAGGAAAATTGGCTTTGTTTTTACCGTCGGATACGGTATGACAGAATGCGGACCATTGATTTCATATGCCTATCCCCGTGAATCCAGGCCATATTCATGCGGAAAAGCCATTGATTGCCTGACAGTCAAAATAAATTCCCCTGACCCTGAACATGTTGATGGTGAAATTCTCATTAAAGGCGAAAATGTCATGATTGGGTATTACAAAAATGAATCAGCAACAAACGAAGCCCTTGATGATGACGGCTGGTTCCATACCGGCGACCTGGGGACAATGGATAAAGATGGCTTTATTTATATCAAAGGTCGTTCCAAGAGTATGATTCTTGGTCCTTCAGGTCAGAATATTTATCCTGAAGAAATTGAACCGAAAGTAAATAACCTGCAGTATGTCCAGGAAGCTATTGTTATTGAAAAAGGCGGCAGACTCATTGCACTGGTATATCCTGATAAAGAATACCTTGACCTGCATGATATTGATGAGGTATCACTGAAAAAAATGCTTGAGGAATCAAGAAAGGAAATAAACACCACTTTACCAAAATTTGCCCAAATATCCAGAATGGACATTGTTGACCGGGAATTTGAAAAGACTCCTAAGAAAAGTATTAAACGATTTCTTTACACATACCCGAGTAAAGATGTTCACAGGGTGGATTAACGGAATTTACAAACATTAATGATGTGTCTTTTCCTAAAAAGCTGACTTATCATATTGGTTGCAAAAAATTTAAGTACTTATATATTTATCAAATCCTTGTATTTTTTGAAAGAAAATATTTTGCATAACACTGCCAGGAACTGGTACACCGGCAGGTTGGCGCTCAAACCCGGCGGCATTTAAAGAAATACACCTGTTTCGGTTTATCCGGCTTAGGTATTTTTAACGATTTAACTTTAGACTTTTTCTATAATAATATTTTTTATGCCTGAACTAAAAACCGTGTGTTTTTGCAATGAAGTCAGCAACAGGGAAATACTGCATGCCATAAAACGAAAAAATGCACGTTCGGTTGAGGATGTACAAAAACTGACACATGCCGGAAAAGATTGTGGCCGCTGTAAAAGCGTGACAAGACATATTCTTGAAACAGAATTACCAAAATTAAAACCGGACAGGCAATTGAGGATTGATTTTGATGATAAAGACACAACGAAACAAAGGAATCAAAAACGATTATAATTCAAAGACATCAATAGGCCAAAATCTTTTCAATTTCATCCAGTTCATCCATTGTGAATTCTGTTTTTTCATGTGCTTTGATATTATCTTCAAGCTGTGATACAGAACTAGCCCCAATGAGGACAGAGGTGACTTTTTTATCGTTCAGCAGCCAGCTTAATGCCATTTGGGCAAGCGATTGCCTGCGGTTTTGTGCAATTTTGTTTAGTAAGCCAATTTTTTGAACAACTGTTTCTGTTATGTTTTCTTTTTTCAGAAATCCATGTGACTTCGAAGCCCGTGATCCTTCAGGTATACCTTTGAGATATTTATCTGTCAGAAGACCCTGGGCGAGAGGGGAAAAAGCAATAAGCCCAATGCCATGTTCCTCAAGCAGCTTTAATAAACCATCTTCAACCCACCGTTCAAACATGGAATATTTTGCCTGATGGATGAGGCAGGGTGTTCCAAATTCATTCAGTATACGGATGGCTTCGCGGGTCCTGTCCATCGGATAGTTTGAAATCCCGGCATAAAGAGCTTTCCCCTGCCTGACTATCAGATCGAGCGCTCCCATTGTTTCTTCTAAGGGAGTATCCGGATCGGGCCGGTGATGATAAAAAATATCCACATAATCCAGTCCCATACGCTTCAGGCTCTGGTCCAGACTTGAAACAAGATATTTTTTAGACCCCCAGTTTCCATAAGGGCCTGGCCACATGTGATATCCGGCTTTTGATGAGATGATAAGTTCATCCCGGTAAGGTCTGAATTCACGCGACAGAATCTTACCAAAATTCTCTTCTGCTGTACCGGCCTCAGGACCGTAATTATTAGCCAGGTCGAAATGTGTAATGCCCTTGTCAAAAGCTTTACAAATGATGTCACGCCCGTTATCAAAAACATCTACCGAACCGAAATTATGCCACAACCCGAGGGAAATGGCCGGCAGTAACAGGCCACTGTTGCCTGTACGGTTGTAAGTCATATTGTCATATCTGTTGTCTTGTGCTTTGTAAACCATATCTTTCAATTTAAATAATTGTGTTTATACAGGCTTTTTTATATGCCCCCGCCATTCTCAAACATCATTTCCCTGGCTTTTACCTGTAATATTTTAGATTTTGGCGGAACGTCATTTGTTATCCAGACATTACCACCAATAACCGATCCTTTCCCTATGGTAATTCGGCCCAGAATGGTTGCCCCGGCATAAATGACAACATCATCTTCAACAATAGGATGGCGCGGAATTCCTTTTATCGGATTGCCTTCCTCATCAAGCGGAAAACTTTTGGCGCCAAGAGTAACTCCCTGATAAATCTTCACATTATTGCCAATAATGCAGGTTGCTCCTATGACAAGGCCGGTGCCATGGTCAATGGCACATGACTCCCCAATCTTTGCACGGGGATGTATGTCTATGCCTGTTTCTGAGTGGGCCATTTCAGAAATGATCCTCGGTAAAAGAGGTATTTCAAGTTTAAGCAGTTCATGGGCAATCCGGTGGTTTGATAAAGCCCTGACAGTCGGATAACAATAAATAATTTCTGACATGCTTGTTGCAGCCGGGTCACCATTATAAGCAGCTTTGACATCAGTGGAAAGAATACGTCTGATTTCAGGAAGCTTTGAAAGAAATTCTGCCGCAATTTTTGGTGATTCCTCCTCACATTTATTACATTCTTCGAAGGATTTTGTCCTGCAGGCAAAGCAGATACCGTTTTGAATCTGGTCTGACAGCAGGTTATACACCCTGTCTACATTCACGCCAATATGGTACTGCAATGTTTTGGTATTAAAACAGGAATTACCATAGTACCCGGGAAAAAGGATGCCACGGAGTAAGTCTACGATGTTTGCCAGAATCTCATTTGAGGGAATTGGTCGTTCATGCTTTGGTACATAAACCAAATCATAAGAATCAGGATGAGCCAGTTTATCAACTGTTTCTTCAAGAATATCAGTTACATTCATAAATTTATCAGATTGCATTTTGATTAAATAATTGTGTGCTTAAATAACGTTCGCCGGTATCACAGACAATAGCAACGATTATTTTTCCTTTGTTTTCCGGCTTTTTAGCTTGCTCTAAAGCAGCCTTTATTATCGCCCCTGAGGATATTCCGCAGAATATTCCTTCCTCTGTGGCAAGTTTCCGGGCTGTTTCCAGGGCATCTTCATTTGTAATAGTTGCTACTTCATCAATGATATCCCTGTTTAAAACTTCAGGTATAAATCCGGCGCCAATTCCCTGTATTTTATGTTTTCCCGGGCTCCCGCCAGATAAAACAGGTGAGTCAGCCGGTTCAACAGCAACAGATTTTATTTCCGTTTTTTTTGCTTTAAGTACCTCTGAAACGCCGGTTATGGTGCCACCTGTACCCACGCCTGCAACAAAGATATCTATTTTGCCGTCAGTATCATTCCATATCTCCATGGCTGTTGTTCTCCTGTGTATTTCAGGATTAGCCGGATTTTTGAATTGCATGGGGATAAAACTTTTTGGGTGTGATGCGGCAATTTCTTCGGCTTTCTCAATAGAACCTTTCATACCAGTCTTTGCCGGGGTCAACACAAGCTCAGCGCCCAGGGCTTTTAGCAGGTTTCGCCGCTCTATACTTAAACTCTCGGGCATGGTCACAATGAGTCTGTATTTTTTAACAGCACAAACGATAGCAAGCCCGATGCCCGTGTTTCCGCTGGTAGGTTCTACAATGACAGTTTCCTGATCAATGATACCCCGTTCTTCTGCATCTGTTATCAGCGAGTACGCCAGCCGGTCTTTGACTGAGCTGCCGGGGCTGAAAAACTCGAGTTTTGCAAAAACTGTCGCTTCAATACCTTCTGTCAGGCTGTTTAACTGGACAAGAGGCGTGTTGCCAATAAGTTCCAAAATGTTGTTGGCATATTTCATAAATGACAAAATTTAGTTTTTTTTATACTCCGGCAAATATATATTTTTCATCTTATAGATTAAACAATATTCCATTAATTCTGTTTAGGCTTATGTGCGATAATATAATTTATGGTTGTGACGTTGTTTAATGGAATTTCTGGATTCATTCATCAAAATATGAGTTTATAATACTCTTTTATCCTATATTTTTATTAATTTTATATAAAAATAAAACAATACATTCATTATTATTCATTTAAAAATTATTGTTATGAAAAAAATTAGTTATTTATTCTTTGTTTTTTTACTCCTTGTTCCACTTACATTCTTTACTTCCTGCGAAGATGAAGAAGACGGAGCAGGCACAACAAATCCTCTTGAGGTTGAAGTAACACAGAATCAGGGAGCTACACTTGCCCCGGGAACTGATGTGACATTCAGCATTAGTATGACCACAAATGAAAAACTCAAAGAATTGGAGATTCTTGTGAGTGTAGGCGGCACTAGCGGCACACCTGAAATCAGGGACCTTGACAATGACAGAAGCCGTACAGAAACTTTCAACTATACCATCCCTGAAAGCGCTGCCGGCCAGGAAGTGGTTATCACTTTCACTGTGACAGATAGCGAAGAACAGGTTGGTAAAACAGCATCTTTTGTGGTGGATTACGCCAAGATTGAAGTCTCTGATGCAGCTATCTATCATATCCTCGGACCAAATCAGGGAGCATGGGACCTGATGGAGAACAAAGGTGTTTCCGAAGGTGGTCAGGAGAACAGGTATCTTGGAGACAACAAAGATATGATTAACAGAGAACCGTCAGGAACAACACCGAAGGATGATTTCTTACATGAAATTGTGGCAGGTAATGAAACACGCTTTGTTAAGGATAATAATTTTGATTATGCCAATGCATCGCTTGTCAGCGCTGCCGAAGCTTATGAAGCAGGTGATCCTGCCGGAAAAGGACAAACCGGTGCAGGAGCTACTGAATGGAATTCACATGATCCGGTTGAATTAGAGGTAGGTGATATCCTTATTGCTAATATCAGGGGATTAGACCAATATGCAGTTATCAAAATTACTGATATCAGCGGTTCTGCTTCTTCTGACGGAGTCATTGAATTCACTTACAAAAAACGCGATCCGAATTTTGCTAAAAATGCAGGGAAAGATGTTCCTTTTGTGTATTTTTAGGAAGATTGAGAGTTAATATAATTGTTAATTCATAAAAATACAAACCGGATAGCACATATCTAATAATGAAAGATATACACTATCCGGTTTTTTTATTTTCCTTTTTTGCCCACAAATACAGTCTGAATGAAAAACCTAATTTGAATATCTATTACTATTTCTTCTTATAATGCACAACCGGCGCTTCTCTTAACATGCCTGCCGCTACCCCGGGCTTTATGGGATTGATTATATTGCCTCCGCCAGATTCAAATCCGGCTAAATATTTGAGTTTATCCGGATCGCGCAATGGTGGATAAAACTCGATGTGAAAATGAAACGCTTCATTTTCAGGATTATTGGTTGTCGGGGCATTTTGAAGCATTGTCATGTTTGGAAAGCTCATGTTGAAAAGATTATCATATTTGACAACAATCTGGTGAAAAATATCAACAAGCGCTACTGTCTGTTCATCTGTCAAATCAGTTATCCTGGCAATGTGTTTTCGCGGTACAATATATATCTCATAAGCAAACCTGGCAAAATACGGCACAAATGCTACAATGTGCTCATTTTGCGCTACAATTCCTGATTTCTTTTGTATTTCATGTCTCGCAAGGTCTTCCAGCAGACTTGTTCCGTGGCTTTTTTTATATGCTGCCTGCGAATCAAGCTGGCGTTTAACAATTCTGGGGATAAAACCCGTTGCATAGATTTGTCCGTGTGGATGTGGATTTGAAACCCCAACAACCTTGCCTTTATTTTCAAAAATCAATACATTGTCCACTTTAGGGTGACTCCCCAATGTACGGTATTCATCTTTCCAAATTGAAAAAACGTCCTGTATTTCTTCAGCGGACATTTCGGCAAGGGTCAGATTATGTTTTGGGGTAAAACAGATAACCCTGCATGTACCATGCACCGGGGCTGATTTTTCAAATATTTCGTCTTTATGAACATCCGGGGCATCATAAGAAAAAGAGGCAAAATCATTTCTGAAGGCAAAAGGTTTCTTATAATCCGGATTTTTTTCACCTGAGGCTCTTGTAACACCGGGGCAAAGATAACATTTCGGATCATATTCCGGTAACTCCTCTTCAGAGGTTTTTACCCTATCACCGGACCAAGGCCTGTTGCTTGTTGTTGCCGCCAGTATTGTCCATTCCTGCAAAAGCGGATGCCACCTGCGTTCCCAATTATTTTGTTCTGACATATATTTTCTTTGTTTTTATTTAATTCCTGACATTTTATACAAAAGACAGCTATAACCCACTCCCGACTTCCGTCTCCCGTCTTCGGTCTCTTATTCTATCCTCTTAGCGCCATCTCCAATATCAGCAATATAAAAATCAGCCTGTAAGCTGGTTTTTTCTTTATAATTTTTACCTACCTGTTCTTTAAACGTGTCAATTGTGTCTTCCCTTACTATGTTGACAGTGCAACCGCCAAAACCGGCGCCTGTCATCCTGGAACCAATGACGCCGTCTATTTTTCTGGCCTCATCAACCATTGTGTCAAGTTCAACGCCTGTCACTTCATAATCATCACGCAAAGAATCATGTGAAGCATTCATCAGACTTCCGAAAAATTTGAGGTCCCCTGTTTTCAAAGCCTCTAAAGCATCAATAACCCGCTGGTTTTCTGAAACAACATGTCTTGCACGCCTTTTAACAGTTTCATCAGGAATAGCATCCTGCAACTTTTCGAATGCGGCCAAATCAATGTCTCCAAGTAAATTAATCGGTTTTTCTTTGCTAATATATTCAACAGCTTTATCACATTCTGATCTTCGCTCATTATACTTTGAATCGGCAAGTCCGCGTCTTTTGTTTGTATTGGCAATAACGATTTTATATCCTTCTAAAACGATTGGAACAGCTTCAAATTCCAATGTATCACATTTTAGCGCTAAAGCATGGTCTTTTTCACCCATTCCTGAGGCAAATTGGTCCATAATACCACAATTAACGCCGACAAATTCATTTTCTGCCTTTTGGGATAATTTTACCATGTCCATCATTTCTAAGGATGAACCATACATATCATTCATGGCAACTGCTGTGACCATTTCTATTGATGCTGAGGAAGATAAACCAGCGCCATTCGGTATGTTTCCTGAATATAACAGTTCCATTCCCTGAAATTCAATCCCTTTTGCTGTTAATTGGTTCATGACCCCGAGTGGATAATTAACCCATTCTGTTCCTTTTTTTTCTGAGATTTCCGCAACAGGTATGCTGGCCGTGTAATTAAGATTGGTAGACCTGAACCTGATGTTTGAATCATCGGTCATCCTGACTAGCAGGTAGGTGCCAAAACTCAAAGCACAGGGAAACACATATCCGCCATTGTAGTCGGTGTGTTCGCCTATGAGATTTACCCGTCCGGGGGCAAAATAGATTTTCACTGGTTTTTCGCTGGTTCCGTATTGTTCTGAAAAAATTGATTTTAAAGCACTTATATCCATATCGATAATTTTGATGAGTTTAAAAGACTGATCTTAAATTTTTGATTTGGCCACAAATATGACAATTTTTTCAGATATTACTGTCATTCAAACGTATTTTTTGCTGAAAAGATGTCGTTTCTTAATCTAAGGATTATCATCAAATACTTTTAATCGAACCAGCCAAACTTGAAGCTTACAAAGCCACCGGGAGACGAAAAATCTTTATCTGAATATCCGATGAGTTTGTTTGTTCCAAAAACGAATCTGTAATTTGCTCCAAGTCCCATTTTAAAGAATTTGGTAATATTAAATTCAATTTCCAGAGCCGGATTAATAATAAAAACATTATCTTTAATACGATCATGATGATTGTCCATATTCCAGTCTAAATCATCAAGGTCCCAGTCGTCATCATCTTCATCTTCGATTGAAATATTTCCCCAGCCTGTCTGAAGAGAAATAGCCG
>CAZVTW010000020.1:0-27954 GCA_964629805.1 uncultured Bacteroidales bacterium
CTGTGCAAAGATTTTTTATCCTTTACTTCAAAGGCATTTTCAAGCTCCTGCTCTAGTAATTCTGATAAATGTTCCATTTAATCTTTCTTTTATACAAAGATACAATTTCGATGTCAATCAACAAATAATTATCATATAACGCAGGAATGTCAATAGATGTTTCACGCTGTAGGTTTATGATTTAAAAACATTGATAAATATTGCTGTTCCAACCTCTATAAAAGGACGATATTTGTTTTTGTTGAGTAGAGACAGGTATCAACCCGGTTAAGACCGAATCTTATCATACCAAATGCAGGAAAAATCCATATGAAGAAGTACATCAGATTAAAAATTGAAAAGGTACTCTACAAAAATTTAAACAGCACAATCAAAAAAGTAATAATGGCAAAACCAATACTCATAAAACGGAACATCATCACAAATTTTGAGTTCATATCCTCAAAACGCTTATCCATATATTTATATAAGTCCTCAAAGCGTTTATCTACTGCTTCAAAGCGTTTTTCCATCATTTCAAAACGTTTATCTACTGCTTCAAAACGTTTATCAACAGCTTCAAAGCGTTTTTCTATCATTTCAAAGCGTTTGTCAACCTGGATAAAACGTTTTTCCATGAGGTTAAAACCTTCTTTAAGGCTGGCAACAATATCATTGGTATCTTTGATGTATTGTGTTTTGTTAATGATGTTATCAGAAAATAACAAAACAAACCTGTGCAAAGATTTTTTATCCTTTACTTCAAAGGCATTTTCAAGCTCCTGCTCTAATAATTCAGAAAAATGTTCCATTTCATGATTTATTTCTACAAATATACAATTTCGAGGACAAACATCAAATATATTTATAACGTGCGATTATGCTGAGATGTTTCGCATTGCAGGTTAATGGATCAAAAACATTGATAAATAAAGTCAATTCTTCAAAAAAAGAGCAGAAGCTATAAAAAAACGGCTACACGTCTAAAGTTGGACACTACTGATATTTAATTCGTTATAATTTGTAAATTCGTGGAATCAGAAACAAAAAGATGTCCTAATTTCAACGGGTAGCCAAAAAAACCGGCAAGCACCTAATGAATCATAGGATCTGAAACGAAATAATCTAAACATTATATTTTGAACAATTGATTCCGCATCAATTTATTAGCTGTAACCAGGGAGTTGCTTTGAAAAAACTTGTCTATTTATTCATGGATATATAAATCCCATCCCATATAATTTTCAATAGCATCAAGAATAGCGCTGGCAACACTACCACGTACCATGGCAACATGATGTTCAAAACCTTTTTTGCAAATATATTTCATAAGATTTTGCAGGTTATCAACTTTACACACAGCTATACCGCCATCCATGCCATAAGGATCGTCAGTAAATTCACCTTCCCCGAGATATGCTTTGATATCACCATAATAGTCATCTGTGGAGACCCTGAAGAAAGTAAATGGCCCGGGTGCAACTTTCCCTTTCACAGCGCCAAAAGTGGATTCCTGACCAAGTACCGTACCCAGGATATCAAGATTTGATATTTCAATGGCATTGTCCATAAAACTCTTTGGATAATTACTACAGTGGGTACAGACACATTTGTTCCGATCAGTTCCGAAGTTATTATTCCAGTCGAGTAGTGCCGGCGGTTTACCGGTAGCAAGCATCAATGTATACATCGAAACAGCGCCGGCAACATCCACTTCACAGGCACATGGAATAAGTTTTTCTCCTAACATGCTCATTGACAAACAAGAAGCACATCCATAATTCTTCTGGATGGATTCCCAGCACTGAATAGCAGCTACATCAATCTCATTATCCTGTATCCAGTTTTCTATTGCCAGGCCAAATTTTCCCTGAACAAACAACTTTTCTTCTTTGATATGCCCCGGAATAGTTCCATAGGCTTTAATTTCGGCAACCTTGTTTTTCACTTCACGTGCATTATTGTCAATTTTTTCAGCAGCAGCCAAAATTTCAGACAAATCAACCGGCACGACGGTGATCCCAGCTGCCTGTAATAATTTTTCACTTGCGCGCATGGTCTGGAAAGCAGCAGGACGAGTTCCAATTGCTCCGACTCTTGCACTTTTAAGTCCGACAACAATACGGCAAATACGGGCGAAATAATCAATATCCTGGTCAAAATACTCACTGTCAAGAGGATAGGTATGATACAAAGTGTCAGTATAACCAAAACCATACTGATATAAATTATTGCAAACAGATAACTTTCCGCAAAAGGCATCCCGTCTGTTATTGACATCTACTTTGTCATTGTCGTCATCACAGGCCTGAACTAAAATAGGAACCCTTACTTTTGCCATATTCAGTGTGTTAATGATACCTAATTCATCACCAAAATTTGGCAGAACAATAACAATACCATCTATTTTTTTTGCGTTATCTGAAAACAATTTAGCGCATTTTTTTGCGTCCTGAATTGTTTCAATAGCACCGGTTGGTGTCTCCGACGATGGCAGGATAACATAATCGTATCCTAACTTATCCATCTTTTTGAGAAGTACTTCACGAGCTTCAACAGCGAGTTTTGAACTAAATATATTTCTGGTACCCACGATAAGACCAAATGTTAATTTTTCTTTATACCCCATGATAAATTGTTTTTTTGGTTTAAATATCAGTTTTATTTGAAATTATTAATTTACATCAATTAATTAATTAATTATTCTTCCGGGTTCGATTCTGCTCTTATTATGGTGACAATAATGTCCTTTTGATTGCTTTGAGCCATCCCTGATAAAGAGAATGGCGCAGGTTGTCTTCCATTGAGGAATTGACCTTTGCGCCACGCGAACATAAATCAGTAAGTTCATTAAAATCCTTCCATAAACCTTTTGTTAATCCTCCTGCCAATGCAACTCCAAGGGCTGACGCTTCTTCTATCTCACTGATATTGATGGTTGAGTCGAGTATGTCAGCCTGAAACTGCATCAGAAAACTATTCCTGGTCGGACCTCCGTCCACCCTGAGTTCCCTGAGCTGAATTCCGGATTTTTGTGTCATTCTGTCAACCACATCTTTTATCTGAAAGGCAATAGCTTCAAGTGCAGCCCTCACAATATGTGCTTTCCCTGCTCCACGGTCCATACCGGTAATACATGCCCTGGCTTCATTATTCCAATACGGGGCACCCAAGCCGGCAAAGGCTGGAACAAAATAGACACCACCGTTATCAGGTACCGAAATAGCAATTGATTCGCTGGAAGCAGAATCATCCAACAAGTCAAGCTTGTCAACAAGCCACTTTATGGTGTCACCTGTGCAATGTATATTTCCTTCAAAAACATAATCAATTTCATTATCATAACTAAAACCTATGGAAGTCACTAATCCTTCCGGACTTTTAAGTGGCGATTTGCCAATATTCATCATTACGGATGAGCCTGTACCATAGGTGGCCTTTCCGAGTCCCTGTTCCAGGCATAACTGCCCGAAAAGCGCTGCATGTGAATCACCCATTACACCACAAACCGGAATTGACACAGGGAAAGCCTCCCTGCAATCAACATCTCCAAACAAAGCATTAGAGGACTTTACTTGAGGCATCATTGATTTGGGGATATCGAGCATGGAGAGGATTTCAGTATCCCAGGAAAGTTCGAAAATATTATATAACATGGTACGGCAGGCATTGGAGTGGTCTGTAGCATGCACTTTGCCATTTGTGAAATTATAAATCAGCCAGGAATCAATTGTACCGCACAAAATGTCTCCCTTCTCAGCTTTTTCTTTCACTCCCTTTACATTATCAAGAATCCATTTTATTCCTGATGCAGAAAAATATGGATCAATGATCAGTCCGGTTTTATTTTTTATAAAAGGTTCATGTCCCTCCATCACAAGTTTATTGCATATATCAGCACCACGTTGGCATTGCCAGACAATAGCATTATAAACCGGTTTGCCGGTATTCCTGTCCCAAACAACTACTGTTTCTCTCTGGTTTGTGACAGACAGGCAGAGGACATCATCCGGTTTAATACCGGCTTTAGCAATGACTTCCCGCATGGCTGCACAAGTATTCTGGTAAATTTCTACGGGATCATGTTCCACCCAGCCGGGCTGTGGATAATATTGTTTATGGTCTTTATTAGACCTGGCCACCAGTTTTGCTTTGTTATCAAACAATACTGCCTTGGTAGCAGATGTGCTTTGATCAACAGCAAGTATATACGATTTCATGATGAATATTTTTTAATGAAACAACATATCTTTACTTACCGGTTTTCTTCCGGTTTTTTCATGATAATAATAAACTTCAAGTCCATGATCATACCAATTGTCAAAATATGGCACTTCAAATGAATGAAAACCCTTTTTCAGACCGATTTGTCCACGGGCTTCCCGCATACCATGCTGGCCGTCGTTATCAACAATTTTTTCTCCGTCAACAAGGATAAAAGCGCCATCATCAGAGACCACAAAAAATGTGTATACACCATCATATGGTACTTTAATATACCCTTCAAAAACAAGTCCGAAATAATCTTCCCTGTGATTCATGTTCAGATGAATATATTCTGCTGTTCCTTCGCGAATTGGCGTCATTTTGCTAAAATCAGGCATCTGCTTCCATTCTCCTTCAAAATATGAATATTTTAACCCGGGATTGAAATTTTCCGGGTTTAGAGCGGGATGTAAGCTCGTTGATATAAAATGATACGTCATTTCCTGTCCTTTCCTGTCATCTTCAAAAGCAGCTGCATGTAAATCGGTATTTTTGGAAATGTTTATGGCATCATTATATTTAACGGATTCTTTTGTTAATTCCTGGTTTCCGAAAGAATACCTGATTTCATCGGACATTGTATGAAAAAGCTCTGCTGATACTTCACCATGAAAATATATTGAATTATTACCTTCAAAATAGTTTAATCCACCTGCCATTAATTCAACTGTTCCAATCGGAAAAATGAATTTTGCAGCATCAATTTTAACGGCTATATATTTTTTTTGTGGCAAATTGATGGTGAATCGGGCAGGAAATAATGTATCAGGTTTTTCACTTGTCATATTCCATGTATCAATAATTTCGACCCTGTACTTCCTGTCAGCAGGGAGCTCGAAAGTCCAAAAAGCAGGTGTTTCCTGGTCAAAATAATAAAAATAGCGTTCGCCGAATTTACCGGCACTGTATTTATCAAACATTGAAAAACCTTCCTCCGGAACTTCCTGAAGATATTGCCTGAAAAATGAGATTCTTTCAGGACTTTTTCCGTGCAGTTCACCACCCTTTGACCACCACAGAATATCCTCAGGATGCTCATAGGTTTCGCCATGTCCTGCATAGGTGCCGGTAACCAGGCTTCGCCAGAACATAGCTGTCATCTCTTCCGGCGACATATTCCCCCATCCTTGAGTAACGTCACCTTCATACCTGCACTCATCATATACGAGGGGTTTTTTATATCTTTTCCGCCAGGTCATGGCGCTGTCAAAATGGGTACTTTGCAGACTTGCATGTGTGACCCAGGCCAGTTCATGATTGTAAAAAATAATGCCGTTGTGAATAGACCGTAAATGCTTATAAGGATCATATTCAAAAACTATCTGAAAAAAACGGTGCCAGTCATCCATTGTTTTTGTCTGCATAAAATCAAATTCATTGGCCATTGACCACCAAACATTGCGAAAGGCAGACAAACGAGCAATGGCATACTTCAGGTAAAAATTATCCTGGAAATCGCTCATACCGGCATATCCCCAGCGATCATACGGATGGAAAAGAATAATATCAGCCTCAATGCCTAAATCTCTGAACTGGAGTAATCTTTTTTCCAGGTGATGCCAAAATTCAGGGTTAAACCGCGAAAAATCATGATAGCCCAAACTATCCCGGGGAAATGGATGATAGACAGGTTCATTCTCATTGTAAACATAGTCTTTTGGGAAAATACACATCCGTAACTTATTGAAAGCAGATTTTTTTAATGTTTCCAGTGTCACTTTTTCAAGTGAATCACCCTGATGAACCCAGGCATAACAGGTTGTGCCGATCTGATAATACGGGGTTCCGTCAGCATACCTGAAACGAAACGTGTTAAAGACTTCCACCGGCCCATGGTTATTTTTAGATGGAGCAACACATGTAAAATGCCCGGTTTTATTCTTAAGCGCCGGAATTTCGCTGATCGTTGAGTATTCCCATTTTCCGGTCTCGGCAGGCATGAACCGGACTTTATAAGTCCCGTTTCCGTCATAGAATCCGGAAACAATCATTTCTTTATTTTCATGCCGGAAACGGGCTTTCAAATCAACCTCTTTAAAAGGATTACCCTCATCCGGTCCTTTGAAAGAAGCTTCGAAATAATCCCATCTTTCAACCTCAGGGCCGGATTCGGCAACCTGAATTTTATCTTTGCTCCCTGTACAGGAAAACAATAACATTGTTGAAAAAATTAAAATGCTTTTAAAGTTCTTCATAGCTTTCAAATATTAAACTGTTTTTGACAATTATTTTATAGGTAAAGAATTGACAATAAACCTCTTATATCTTGTTAATGCAGGTTTTCCGTTGTCAGTAACCTCCAGAATAATATGAGCATCCTTTGCTTTGTTTACCTTTGGTGCATTAAACCTGCATTTTGCTTTTATACTGTTCACAGGCTTGATTGTTCCGACATAGCTTCCGGGTTCAATGTAATGGAACCAGTTATATGAAAGATTATCACCATCCGGATCATTGGATAATGAAGCATCAAGAGTAACCATGTCGCCCGGTTTTACAGTAAGAATGCTATCATGATTTAATTCCGGAACAGGCGGATGATTAGCCCTCCTGTATGAGGTGACACACCAGTCCATTCTGGCAGCAAAATCATTTTGAAAAGCTTCTCTCCAGCGCCAGATTGTGGCTTGTTCGTTCACGTAACATGTGTTTCCTGACCATACCATGTCTTTTGTATTAGTCCAGATGGGGCGGGTTTCGGGTTCATGAAAAAATTTTTTATACCCGGGGGTATAAAGTTCATATCGTCCGCCCCAGGAACCATAGTCAGGATGTTCAGGAACGTTCAGGCCATTATTGATAAGATATAAAAAGCTGGGAGTATCACCCTCCATAGCATATGCAATATCCGGATACTGTTCTCCCAATGGCCCGTGGTTTTGTTGAATGTTTTCGTCCACCCAGGGATTTAAGATAAGATTGGTATCAGCACCGCCTGGAAAACGATAGTGACGTTCACCGGAAATTCCGGTCCAGGTTGCATAAAAATAGGAATTACCTCCATTTTCATGGTATCCAGGCGAAACAATATAAAAAATATTTTTAAATGTATTTCTAATCCAGGGACCTGCGTTGTCCTGGTCTGAAATGGTATAAACCCTTAGCTTGTCTGTCAGTCTTTCCAGCTGCCTGGGAGCCTTAGTCATTTGTATTTGCCACAATGCCTGTGCCAGTGTATTGGCTCCGCCCCATATCAACACCCAGAGCGGTCTTTCATCAGCTTTTTCAAGTGCAGATACAATCCAGTCAGAACCTTCGGTAGCTTTCCCTTCTCCAACCCCTTCCATACCGAACTCAGGTATCCCCCTCTTCACGCTGTTCAACAAAAACTCTGCTGTAGGATACCCTTTTTCATGTTTTATCAGGTTATCTCTTATTTTGCCATAAGCCTGAATGATTTCCCTGATACGCCAGTCTGCTATCTCATCCCTTTGCCAACAGGATGTTGTAGCGACAAGCCCTTCAACGTCAAATTGATTGGAATATAAAAGAAACCGGACTAAAGATTGAGCATCATCCGGTTCATTTTCTATATCTGTCAGAACTATGATCCTCGGTTTTTGCGCATAACTTCCTTTATAAATGCAAGCAGGAAGTAAAATCAATGGAAAGAAAAAAAGAACTACAAATTTCATTTTCATCAGTTTTAAAACATATTATATTTTCTGTGCCAATATTTCACGGGCATTTTTGCAAATATTATTAGCTGTAAGTCCATAATATTCAAAAATTTCGGCAGATTTGCCATGAACAGCATATTCGTCGGGAATCCCTAAAATTCTAACTGGTACAGGATTTTCCCTGATGACAATTTCAGATATGGCTGACCCTAAACCACCATAAATACTATGTTCCTCAACTGTAATAATTGCCCTGGTTTCCAGAGCAGCCTTTTTGACAGCTTCCGTATCCATAGGTTTTATGGTATGCATATCAATTACCCTTGCCGATATACCTGCCTTTTTAAGCTGCTCTCCTGCGCGGAGACAATGGTAAACGGTTTCACCACAACCAATAATCGTAATATCTGTGCCTTCTGTCAGTGTGATTGATTTTCCTATTTCGAAAGACAGGGATTTTTGGTCATAAATCTCCGGTACCGCACCTCTTCCCATTCTGACATAGGCAGGTTGTTGATATCCGGCGAGTTTTTCAGTGAGAATATTTGTCTGGTGGATATCAGAAGGCAGAATAACCGAAAGCCCCGGGAATGTTCTCATAACGGCGATATCATGAAGGCTGTGATGTGTGCTTCCAAGCGCCCCGTAACTGACTCCTCCGCTGACCCCGATTATTTTTACAGGATTTTCAGAATATGCAACATCGACTTTGATTTGTTCCAGGGAACGGGAGGAATAAAAACATGCCGGACCGCATACAAATACATTTTTTCCGCATGAAGCCAGTCCGGCGCCAATGCCCACCGCATTCTGTTCTGCTATACCAACCTCAATGAACTGATCAGGCAATTGATCTGCAAAAGCATTCAATGTCACTGATCCACGCGCATCTGACGTGACTGCTAAAATACGATTATCTTGCCGGGCCAGTTCAAGCAATTTATCAGTGAATGCTTTCCGGCAGGGAATTGAATTTGTTTTTGTCTTCATTTCTTATTTGCGATGTTAATTCTTCAATTGCCGAATGAAATTCTTTTTCATCAGGTACTTTATGATGCCATTTGTAATTATTTTCAATAAAAGAAACACCTTTACCTTTTATGGTGTGTGCAATCATCAAACAGGGTTTGTTTTTAATCCGGCGAAGTTCATTGTAATCATGAATGAAAGTTTGTATGTCATTCCCGTCTGTATCAGCAACATGCCAGCCAAAAGCTTCCCATTTCAATCTCATTTGCCCCAAAGACATAACATCCTCCGTGGCTCCGCTGATTTGTAATTTATTTCTGTCAATGATGGCAATAAGATTATCCAGTTTATAATGAGCAGCCGATATGGCGGCCTCCATGATTGAACCTTCGCCTTGTTCTCCATCCCCCATCAGGACAAATATGCGATAATCTTTTTTATCCATTTTAGCTGCAAGGGCCATCCCTACCCCAACAGATAATCCGTGACCCAATGATCCGGAATTGAGTTCAACACCCGGAACTTTTTTCGTTGGATGACCTGCCAGGGGTGATGCAAACTTGCCATATGTATTAAGCAAACCGTATTCAAAAAAACCTGCCTCAGCAAGAACACAATATAAACTTTCAACACTATGCCCTTTACTCATAATGAAACGGTCGCGATTTTGCCATCCCGGTTCATCCGGCCGGATATTCATGATATGAAAATATAATGATACCAATATATCTACTGATGATAATGATCCGCCTGTATGTCCGGATTTAGCAGTGTAGATCATTTCCAAAAGACGTTTTCGTATTTTTGTCGCCTTTAATTCAAAATGTTGAATATTTTCCATTTCAGGTTTGTCTGTAAACATATCAGGTTTTTGCAGCCGTTATTAATACTAATCCTACCAGGTACAGGATAAACATGATTGTCAGCATGGTATTAGTTCCTTTTGGTGCACCTTTAAACTCTTTCCAAACCAGGACACCCCACAAAATAGCCACAACAGGAGCGGCATTACTCAAAGCATACGAAATAGCAGGGCCAGCAGAGCCTACTGACATAAAACTGACAACCATGCCAAGCATCCAAATCGAACCACCCAGCACACCAATGAGGTGAGTTTTGAAAGAACCCTTAAAATAGGCTCTCATAGGAACAGGTTCACCTTCAACCGGACGTGCCATGAAAACAGGATTGAAAATAAAAGTGCTGATAAACACACCGACAGCAAAAAAGAAAGCCCCGGAGTATGGAGCAAGATTGCCACCGCCACCTTCAACAAAAGCAGGATCAAGAGAATTCACAACCAGCCCGTAAAAAAAGGCAATAAGTAAACCTGCAAATACAGACAACAAAATTCCCTGAAGTGAGGGTTTCTGTTTTTCATGAGCCAGTCGTTTGTAGGATAACATGCTAAGCACAATAGCGCCAACAATAACTGCACATCCTGTAAACAGGAGCAAATCATTATCAGGTGAAGCGCCTTTTCGGAACACTACCAGAAAATAGTTTACAGCAATGCCCAAAATCCAGGCAATACCACCACCAATAGGGAATCCGACAGACATACCGGCCACAGCAATAGCGGCAACCAGCAATAGGTTCCCAAGATTCCAGACTATACCACCAAGCATGGCAGAACCAATACTGCCTATGTTAGCTTGTTGCACATCTTCAAAAAATGTTCTTCCTTCATTACCGAGCGACCCCAGGGTGATAGCTGCTAAAAAGGAAAACACAAGCAGACCAACAACCATGTCCCAGTAAAACAGCTCAAAACGCCAGGTTTTTGCAGCCATTTTTTGTGTATTTGCCCAGGAACCCCAACAAATCATCGTCAGTATAAAAAACATGACGGCAAGAGAATAATTATGTACCAATACCATAATGAAACAAATTTTAAGCGTTAGCAATAATAAATTCTATCTCAAATTCTTCGAATATTTTTTTATATTTATCTTTTATGTGCCAATCCGTAATTAAATAATCAATAAGTGAAAGCGCTCCAAGACTTGCAAATGCATTTCTGCCTATTTTTGAAGAATCTGCCACAAGGTAAACTTTGTCAGCTGAATCAATCATAGCACGTTTAACAACAATATCACTGATACTTGGATATGTGAGTCCGGATTTTAGAGAGATACCGGCTGTGGCGAGGAATAGTTTATCAACATGTAAATCTTCGAAAAAATCCGCAGCCTTTTGACCGGTTAACGAAAGTGTCGGAGCTTTGAATTCACCACCTGTTACTACGACATTGATGGCAGGATTTGTTCCAAGTATGAGGGAGATATTGATAGCATTTGTTATAACTGTCAGACTATTAATATTTTTTAAACGCTTTGCTATCTCAGTAGTTGTAGAGCCGGAGTCAAGAATAATCGTATCACCTGGTTCTATAAATTCAATTGCTTTTTGAGCAATTATTGCCTTTTCTTCAAGATAGTCTTTGTTCAGTAGTGAAATATTTTTAACCTGTATTCCTATATCCCTGAGATAAGCACCTCCATGTTCACGTACTACAAGATTTTCATTTTCAAGCTTCTCCAGGTCCTGCCGGATTGTCACCTCAGTCACCTTAAATATCCTGCTCAATTGATGTACAGTTGCATGGCCGTCTTCTTTGATAAGATTGTATATTTTTTCCCGTCTTTGATTAGGTAGCATTTCGTTATAATTTACAAACAAAACAAAAATAAAAATAAATTTTCAAAAATAAAAGAAACCATTCTGTTTTTTTTTATACTTTTTCATTAATAGACAGAATATCATTCCAAAAGCAATAAGTTCAATTTATTCAAAAAAAATTGATATTCAGATAATTTTGTTATATATTTAAACTCCTGTAAATCCAAAAAAACCACAAAATGAAATCACCAAAAAACATGAACCGCCGTGAATTTATCGGCACTGCTGCATCAGCCACTGCTTTCACTGTTGTCCCCAGACATGTACTTGGAGGATTAGGTTATACTTCTCCTGCTGATAAACTCAATCTTGCGTATATTGGAATCGGTACTCAGGGTATCAGGGAATTGGCCAGGATTCTTTCCTCCCCTGATATTCAAGTAGTGTCAGTCTGTGATCCGAATAAATATAGTACAAATTATGTTGACTGGTCATTGCACGGGATACGCAATACTATCCGTAAAGCACTGGACAAGCCGGGCTGGGGTAAAAATATTGACGGCATACCCGGTGGTCGGGACATTGGTAAAGAGCTTGTCGAAACATATTATGGTAAAAACAAACGTTCCGGAAAATATAAAGGCTGCTCTTCCTATGCTGATTTTCGTGAATTGTTTGAAAAAGAGAAAAATATTGATGTTGTGAAAGTGATGACACCTGACCATTTACATGCGGCTATTTCGATTGCAGCCATGAAAAAAGGCGCTAATGTTGTCATGCATAAACCAATAGCGAATCGTATGCATGAAGCAAAGGCCACCTTGCAGACAACCGCAGATACTGGTGTCAATACACATCTACTGGCCTGGAGCAAACGAAGCGGTGTAAAACTGGCTTATGACTGGATAAAACGCGGGGCTATAGGCAATCTCCTTGAAATCCACAACTGGTCAAACAGGCCGGTATGGCCACAATGGACCTCCAATCCAACAGAAAAGCCCCCGGTTCCTGATGGATTTGACTGGGATTTATGGCTCGGCCCTGTTCCCCACAGGCCCTATCACCCAAATTATACACATGCTGTCTTTCGCGGATGGTATGACTTTGGCGGAGGAAGCATCGCTGATATGGGACATTACAGCTTATGGCCTTTGTTTATGACATTTGGCATTGACACTCCTCCTATAAGCGCTGAAGCCTGCGGCACAACAACCTGTATTATTGAAAATCATGTCAGTAAGCAGGAACATAATAATGTTGCTTTTCCACATTCTTGCATGATTACATTTAATTTCCCTGCCCAGGGAGAATGGCCTTCCTTTAAACTATTTTGGTATGACGGAGGAATCAAACCGCCAACACCAGATGAACTTGACCAGGATGACAAAGAACTTCCTAACCAGGGAATGATGTTTGTTGGTGATAAAGGAAAAATACTTGGCAGTTTTCATGGTGACAAACCCAGGATTATTCCGGAACAAAAAATGAAAGAATTCACAGGGTCCGTTAATCCCCCTGAAGATGAAACAGAACGCAGCGAAAAAACATGGATTGATGCATTTAAAAACGGCAGACAATCACCCGGAAGTTTCCTGCTTGCAGGACCGGTCACCGAAACAATCTTGCTGGGCGCTGTTGCCCTGCGTGCGGGAACAAAAATAAAATATAACAGCAGGGAAATGAAGATCACAAATAATGAAGAAGCTAACAAATATTTATACCGGGAATACCGGAAAGGTTGGGAGATGTAGGGAGAAGACGGAAGTTGGAGGACCGAAGACGAATGACAGAATGATGAAGAGTGAAATAAACATTTTTAATCCAAAAATAATCTTAAACAATAAAAAAATGAAACGGAGAGCATTTATCAGTAAATCAATGATTTTAGGAGCAACCGGCATGATCGCTCCTGCAGTTGCCGGAAAACAAACAGCCAAGGTTATTCCGGTCAACCGGAAAGATGATATCTCAATTGCCCAGTGGGCCCTGGTTGATGAGATACGCAAAGGAAAGTGGAAAACATTGGATTTTCCAAAAATTGCCCGTAAGGATTTTGATATCAATGGGATAGAATTTGTAAACACACTTTTTGAAGTACCACACATGAATTATCTGAACCAATTGAAACAAAATGCAAGAGATAATGGTGTGGAGATGGTTCTTATTATGGTTGATGCCGAAGGAGATCCCTGTCTGCCGGATAAAAATCAAAGAGAACAATTTGCCATCAATCACCGTAAATGGATTGACATAGCCGCTTATCTTGGATGCCATTCTATTCGTACCAATTGCCGTGGCCGGGAAGGTCAGGATAAGCATGAAGCCCTTAAATGGGCTGTTGACTCTTACCATATGCTCCTGGAATATGCTATCCCGGCTAATATCAGTGTCCTGATAGAAAATCATGGTGGGTTTTCGAATAATGCCGGCTGGATGGTTTCACTCATGGAGGAAGTTGACAATCTGTTTTTTGGGAGTTACCCGGATTGGCGCCGGCCAAGTGATGATTTTGATAATGTTGATTATCTGAAAAAAATGTTACCATTTGCCAAAGGGATGTCTTACCGTAATCAGCCAACCGAAGAACTTAGCGCTCAAATGATAAAAATATGCAAAGATATGGGTTACAGCGGCTGGTTTGGCATTGAATCATCAGGACGGGATGCCATAAAAAAAGGGAAAGAGATTTTGAAAAAGAATTTGGGGATATAGGGAAGGGAGACGGAAGTCGGAAGACGGAAGTCGAGAGACGGAAGGCGGAAGTCGGAAGACGGAAGACGGAAGGCAAAAGGCGGGAGACGGAGGACGGAGGACGGAAGTCGGAAGGCAAAAGTCGGAGGACTGGAAACGGAAGAAGGAAAATGGAAGCTGATAATTAGAAGAGTGAATCATAAAGTTTGAAGTTTCAATGGTATTTACCTAACCCATATATATACCTGAACAGCATTTTTTTTAACGCTGCCTGTTATGAAAGCATACCTGCCTGTGTATCTTCATATGGCAGTGTAAAAAAGATCTGCCATTGTTATGTTTGATATAAACTAAATAATTTTTATAAGATTCTTCTCCGCCAGCCGGCGAATCAGAATGACCAGATGTTAGTATAGATGCGGGAGGGCGGAGGGAAGAAGTTAGCGAAGCCAACTTCTACTCATCGTCCCTAAACTTAAACACCGATTTTCGCAACTACTTTAAGCATTCACAATTAACTCCTAAATTAATTGGTTCAAATTATTTCCATTTTTTTATTATTTAACCATGGCACTTCAAATGGTTGTTGCAATTTTTCCACATCCTTTAATATTGGTGTATGTGATCTTTTGCGTATTTTAAACTGAAATTTTTCTCCATCATATTTTACCTTCCCAGGGAAATTTATAAATTTTTTGAAAATCGTTGGTACCAAATTATTCTCAAATCTTCGAATATCCTGTGCAAAGATATGATATATTGTATCAGCAATTAATGTCCATAACATGTCAAAATGAATTCTGACCATCAATGGTGATGATAAAGCATTTAAATTAAAAAATGATACATCCTAAATAAAATAGTGAGCTAAGGTGAGTGAATGCCATGTATGTATCATATAATAAGTGAGTTAACATCAAATAGTGATAATTCTTTCAAGTTAGATAAAAAAATGTCATTGAAAAATTGGGATAGAATTATAGAAAAATAGATAGTTGCGAAAATCGGTGTTCAATGGAAATTTTGTTTTTAACCTGCTTGGCGGGAAAGAATTCATTTTAGGAGCAAAGAAAAGTGATGCCAAATTCATGAAACGTCTTGTCATTGATGGTAAAATGAACTGGGCCGGTGGCAAACGCTATACACCAATTGATTTACAGTCATCATGTGAAACAGGGAAAACAGTCTATAAAACCAAGAGGGCATATTCAAAACAATTGCCTGAGGCTCTATTCTAATTTAAGGTTGGTTTGTTTAAACATCAATAAAATCAATAATTACAAGATGAAATATTTCAAATTTACTTTCTTTTTGATTGATATTTTTGAAATATTCAACAATAGATGATTGTTGATAGTTCATATTCTGTACTTTACAGCATCCCAATTGTTATCAACCCTTAATTAGAATAGAGCCTTGCCTGATTATTTCCGGATAGACTTTCGAATTGCTTACAAATGGCTGGGAAGAGACGCAACCCAGGAAATAGCGCTTGATATACGCAACCTTACAAATCGTGAAAATCCGTTTTACATCGCCTTTGATTCTGAAACAGGAAAATTAAAAACAAAAGGATTTGGAATGATGCCGGAATTTTTATACAGGATTAGGTTTTAATTCAAAATAAACTGTACAGAGCAAATCTTTCGTAATTCCATATATGTTTATTGTTGGTGTTCGCTTAGAATCCAGGCAATTAATGAATCATTTATATAAAGGAGACAGGATGGCAAACCGAAAACCCGGTCGTGATAAAAACCTAATGAATTATTGATTTTCGACCAAAATTCTTTGAAAATACAGGGAAAACCCTGTATAAGAAATAAAATACAGGTCGTTATTAAATATGTTGAAAAGTCATTTTCTAAATTCAAAATAGTGATCTCTTTCAACGAATGAAGAGCAAGAAATCGCAAGATGTAAGAAAAATTAACCATCACAAAAAACCGGACAAAGGTAATTATTCATGATTTAATGGTGCAGCCAGAGGTTGCACCATTTTTTTTTCAGGGACTCAGGGTTAATTATGAAACAGACATCACAGTTTGCTTTTTATCAATTACTTACCTATTCCATTTGTTCCATTTCCCTGATAATTTTTAAGGTCTCCTCGGCCTCTTTTTCATCAATTTTTTGAATCCCAAATCCGGCATGTATCAAAACATAATCATTCAGTTGAACATCATCCAGAAGCTGAAGGCCGATTTTCACAAGTGTTCCGCCCACAGAAGCCATAGCTTCATCATGATGTATTTCAACTATTTTTCCGGGTACACTCAAACACATAATAAGATTTTTTTAATTGTACATGAATCATAAAAACATTTAAAATTCTATTCATACATTTCATCATTCGGTGTCTTATCCAATTCAACAAGAAAATCAGCTATCGTTTGGCACAAAGCAGACAGAAATATTTTACCTTTCTCTGGTGTTGCTTTGGCCGGGTTTCCAATGCCGGTATCCCTGGTGACTTTTGACCATTCACGTTGTGCCCAGGCCCACTTTCTCCTCAGTCCCTCCGGTCTGAATTTTCGGTCGGAACCATTTCCTGCCTCAGTTAATGGCAGCACAAGTTCCGGCAGGATATGCATCATCATGCTGGTCTCCATCTCACCGGCATGGTCACCAGGCTCCTCAAAATACTCATTTGTATCCAGGACTTTATACCAGTTAATTTCCAGGAGCAGAATATTCTTAAATTCAGCCTGCAACTCCCGGATTATTTGTTTGAAGTCATTTCCTCCATGTCCATTGAGAATAACAAATTTTTCTATTCCAAAAGGTTCAACAGAAGTAAGTATGTCTCTCAGCAAAGCCAATTGCGTGGAAGGATTCATATTGATGACAAATTTGATATCAAGCTGGCCGGTATTGACTCCAAACGGCACGGTTGGCAGAATCAGGATGTGCCTGCCTTGGTTTGCAACTGATTCAGCCGATTTCTGAGCTATATATTCAACCTGGAAGTTATCTGTCCCATACGGAAGGTGGTAATTATGAGCTTCAGTAGCGCCCCAGGGTAATACCAGGGTTTTGAACTGTTTATGTGTTACATTTTTGAAATGTGTTTCGCTGAGTTTATATGTCCTGCTGCTCATCATCAAACGGTATTTTCAGGTATACTTTCAGACTTTTTGAAATGACCAAAATAGCTAAAACAATTGTCTCGAGCAAAATTAATACTACCCAGGAAATTATCTGCAGCATGGTAATTTTTTGGTCGAGAAATATCTCAGACAATAAAAAAAAAGAGATGAAATGCTGTAAAGGCAGCCAGTACTGTCAGAACAATCATCCTGATATAACGCCATTTCAATATGAGTCCAATGGCAAACATAAATCCAAGCGCGGGCCCGATATGAATTAAATCTTCTACATCTCTGACAAATAACTCCGTTTTAATGCTTAAAATGAATGTTATCAAAATGATTGACATTGATGCAAATAAAGTGACAAAAAATCCCTCCTGCTTATAAATCTTCAACATGTTATAAAAATTTTCTCTCCCTGATATACATGAATAACTTAAAACCAGAGTTTATCAGCCATATATCATAAAATTTCAGGGCGCGAATATCGTAAATTATTGGAATTCAAAAAACCATTTACCGATGTTTTTATGCTGTTTACCGATTTTTTGTTTCATTTATTCTTTTCTCAGGCTAGATTTGCAGTAGTTAATTATTTTATTCATCATCTAAAATATAAAGTTATGAGAAGAGTAGATCACGAACCGTCTTTTAATATAAACAGCAAACGATTTGTACTTGGCGCATTGCTTGTGGTAATCGGCGGTTTATTATTTGCATCCAACATTGGGTGGTTGTCTTACGAAATCAGGAGAATCGTATTATCATGGCCCATGTTACTTATCGTCATTGGGCTTATTAGCATTTCGGGCAAGAGAAATAATTACTCAGGTTTAATCCTTGTAGGCATAGGTGTCATATTTCTGTTACCCCGTATGTTCTATATTCCTTTCGATTTTGGTGATTTGTTCTGGCCTTCTGTCTTTGTCGGTATAGGCCTTGTCCTGGTACTCAGGCGTGGACATATGCATGGAAAGCACGGCGGAGATTATGAAACTTCAATGGACTATATTGATGACCTGGCCATTTTTGCCGGCAGTGAACGGGCCATAACATCCGATAATTTCTATGGGGGAAAAGTCACCTCTATCTTCGGGGGATCAACCTATAACCTGCTTAACTGCCAATTATCAGTCGACCAAAGTGTAATTGATGTGTTCTCTCTGTTTGGAGGCTCCAAATTTATTGTCCCGGCAGACTGGAACGTAAAAATTGAGGTCGTTTCAATTTTCGGTGGATTTTCTGACAAGCGAAAAAAATTCTCTGACACTTCAATCGATCCAACAAAGGAATTTATCATTAAAGGAATTGTCATATTTGGTGGCGGAGAAATCAAATCAGTGTAATTTTGTCAATGAGCCCACTTTTTGTAGTGGGCTCAATGGTATCTCTCAAAACTTCCATTTTTCAGAAATCATATTTATCTTTGATACCAGCCAATAGCAAATAAAATCCGCATATATGCTGAATCCCATTCTCCAAAACATTAAAAACACGCTTTACTGCGCATTGGCCTGGTTCATGGTAGCCTTGCTCCAGTTTTTCGTACTACATTATTTTTATCATCTTTCAATTATCATATCAATTGTCGACAGTTTCACCTTCTATATTATTTTCGGAGTTCTTGCCATGAACCTCTGGTATGTTATACGGTTCAATCCTACTGAAAAAAGAGAAGTTATTACAAATCTTATCAATCATTTTGCACTTGGGGTCGTCATATCACTCATATGGTTTTATTCAGGCTATTACATTTTGTCATATATATTCAAACAAAACACAGAATATCGAACTTTTTTGTCTGATTCTGTGCCCTGGCGTATTGCAAGTGGTTTTTTTCTGTATATAATTGTCGTTCTGGGTTATTACCTGAATATCTATTATAAAAATTTTAAAGAAAAGATAACCAAAGAAATGACCCTTCAGTCCCTGATAAAAGAAAGGGAATTGAGCGCTCTGAAAGCACAAATAAATCCGCATTTTCTTTTTAACAGTTTAAATTCAATCAGTTCACTCACAATTACTGATCCTGAAAAAGCAAGGGAGATGATTATCAAATTATCTCAATTTTTCAGGTACACCCTGGCCAATAAAGAAAAGGATATGGTACCCTTAAAGCGTGAAATTGAAACATGTAATCTATATATGGATATTGAAAAAATACGCTTCGGTGAAAAACTATCCTTTGCAAACCACTTTTCTGAAAATTGCTTCGAAAAAAAGTTGCCTGCCATGTTGCTCCAGCCATTGTATGAAAATGCTATTAAACACAGTGTATATGAGAGTACTGAAAAAATCACCATAGAAACGGAATGTTCTTTTGCCGGCAACGTTTTGAATATTAACATCAGGAACAATTTTGATCCGGATGCAGTTTCCAGGAAAGGAGAACAAATCGGACTGGCAAATATAAAAAACAGGCTAAAACTTATTTTTGAAAGGGATGATCTGATCCGCACGCAAATATCAGGTACATATTTTGAAGTAAGGTTGAAAATACCGCAAATTTAAAAACCAGGATATAATGAAAGCAATCATCATAGAAGATGAAAAACCCGCCCGTGAGCTTATACAATTTTATGCAAAAGATATACCCGGGCTAGATATTATCGGGGAATATGACAACGGATTTTCCGGATTGAAGGGAATCAATGAACTAAAACCTGACCTTGTGTTTCTTGATATTCAATTGCCAAAAATTAATGGTTTTGAGCTTCTTGAAATCCTAGATGAACAGCCGCATATCATTTTCACAACGGCTTTTGATGAATACGCCATCCAGGCTTTCGAAAAAAACGCTGTGGATTATCTGCTTAAACCATTTTCCAAAGAACGATTCCTCGAAGCTGTTAATAAAACCATGCAGCGCATGGAAGCAGGAAGCCCCCCTGAAGTGGATAAGAACCTACTGCAGGCTGACACCCCACAAAAGGAATACCTCATTCGCATTGTGATGAAATCCGGCCAGAAAGTCCATGTTATACCTGTTGAAGAGATTATTTTCATTGAGGCCCAGGATGATTATGTCATGGTGCACACATTATCAGGTAAGCATCTTAAACAAGCAACGATGAAAGGTTATGAACAAAACCTGGACCCCGAAAAATTTATCAGAATACACCGCTCATTTATTATCAATATTGATTTCATAACTGGTATCAATCTGTTCGAAAAAGACAGTTACCGCGTTGAATTAAAAAACAAACACCACCTCCGGACAAGTAAAAGCGGTTATAAATTGTTAAAAACAGTATTAGGTATATAATATGAGTCTACTCCTAACCCGGACAAGCCGGAATAGTTGTTATTTTTCAAGGCTACCAGGATTGAGCGCTAGCCCGCCGGTGTCTGTGTACCCGGCAATGTTTTAAAAAATACCTCATGATGTTTTATTTGGCAGCTCAAGGCCAAAACCGGAGGTTTTGTCATCTTTTTTCAGTAATAATGCAAAAAGAAGTCCTAAAAATCCCAGACCTGCAAGCATAAGAACAGGATTGGTATAATTATAAGCTGCTTTACCGGCTTCAACAAGTTCAGGAGTCACATCCGGATTTGATATATCCAGCACATATCCGATAAGCATCGGAAAAGCCCACAGACCAATGTTTTGAACTGAAAACATGAGACCATAAGCAGAGCCAATTTTGCTTGTATCCACAATTTTTGCCACAGAGGGCCACATTGCAGCAGGAACAAGAGAAAAAGCCACACCCAGCAAAAACATTGGCACATACGGAATTATCGTTGTGAAGGCAAAGCTCAGATATACCAATATAACAAGCGCCGATCCAAAAATCATCACCGTCGCACTTTTGCCTTTAATATCAGTATACCAGCCGAATAGCGGAGTGAAAATGACTGTCCCGAAGGGCAAAATAGAAGCAATACGCCCGGCCAGGTCCGGGGGCAAACCAAATTCATTTGAAAGCATGTCAGGGGCAAATTTCAGAAAAGGGAACACCGCTGAATAGAAAGTAACACACAGAAGGGTGATATAGATGAAGGCGGGAATTTTGACAAGTTTCACAATATCAGATAACTTGAACTCGTCTTCGGGTGTTTTAATCACTGATTCCTCAACTTGTCTGTCAATTTTCAGGTCATAAAACATATACACAACAAACCCGAGCAAAGATATCCATAATAAACCGGCGGCAAACCAAATTGAGAATGTCCAGTTATCTTCGAAAGCCAAATCGCGGGAAAAAAACAGGGCCAGGGCTGTTCCAATTCTGGCAATGGCAATATTGACACCCAGGGCCAGGGCAAGTTCTTTACCCTTGAACCATTTAACGACTATTTTGCTAATGACTACAATACTTGTTTCAGCGCCTAAACCAAAAAGAAAAAATCCAAATGACATCATTTTAAGCGCTGGTGAATAAGAGGTCATGAAACTATTTAAAAGACCATATCCCAAACCTCCGTTGTTAAAATAATCAGTGACGCCATAAGCAGTAAATATTGAGCCGATAGCCATCATAGCAATAAAAAGAAAGCCTGTAATACGAATTCCAATTTTGTCAAGGATGATACCGCCAACAACGGCCATTGCCAAAAAAACATTCGGGATACTATAAGTTGAAACAAGAAATCCGTACTCAGAATTTGAAAATCCAAGCTTTACCCTGATAAGAGACTGAATTGGCGATAAAGCGTCATAAAAATAATAGTTAGCGGCAAGAATGAAACTAAGCAATATCAATATTGTCCAACGCAGGCCTTTCGAAACATGAAGTTCGCTCATGCAATTAATATTTATATTGGTGATACAAAAATGTCATTAAAAAATTTCTGTCAGCAAACCAACAAAAGAATTTTCAAACCCGAAATATTTAAAAAATCAAATGTAAGTGAATATTTCAGGATTACAAATATTTTTTTTAACCCTTATTTTCTGGCAAATTTATTTGTCATCAACATTTTTTAATGTCTCAACCAGGAAATCCCAGAATTTTTTCACGGATTCTACATGGACTTTCTCATCGGGAGAATGAGGAAATCTGATTGTCGGGCCAAAGGATATCATATCAAGATTCGGATATTTACCGCCTATAATACCACACTCAAGTCCTGCATGAATAGCTGCTATTTCCGGGTCTTTCCCATATAACTTTTTATAAGTGGTTTGCATTGTTTTAAGAATTGAGGAATCCGGATTTGGTTTCCAACCAGGGTATGAACCGGAAAATTCAACCTTAGCTCCTGCAAGTTCAAAAACACATTGTATTCTGTTTGCAAGATCATCTTTTGCACTGTCAACAGCGCTACGTAATAAACAAAGTACAGAAATATTTCCCTGCTCAATTGTTACAGTTGCCAGGTTTGTAGAAGTCTCTACAAGGTCCTTCATTGCTGTACTCATCCTGATAACACCATTAGGACTTCCGTAAATAGCTTTAAATATGTCATCTTTAATTTCTTCTTGTAATACATCTTTTGGAGAATCAACATTTTCAGTCACAACAGATAAACCGGGCTCCACATCTTTATATTCAAATTGAAAAACATCCCTGTAGGTATCAATGAGGGAGTAAAATTCGGATAGTTTACTTTCCGGAACACTTACAACAGCAGTTGCTTCCCTGGGTATGGCATTTCTCATTCCGCCACCATGAAAAGAACTCATTTTCAAATCCATCTGTTTGGAAGCTTCAAACAATAATCGGGTAAGTAGAATATTAGCATTTGCCCTGCCCAAGTTAATATCAAGTCCTGAATGACCGCCCTTTAATCCTTTGATTGTAACTTTTACGCCTGCAAAGCCCTGGGGTGGATTTGCCAAAGGGTATTCCATGGAAATATTGGCATTGATACCGCCAGCACACCCAACAAACAATTGTCCTTCATCCTCTGAATCCATATTTATGAGAATATCGCTTTCAAGTGCATCTTTTTCAAGAGCAAAAGCACCTGTCATGCCACTTTCTTCATCAACTGTAAATAAAGCTTCAATAGGTCCGTGTTCCAGGTTATCAGCTTCAAGGACAGCCATAGCAGCGGCAACACCCATACCATTGTCTGCACCCAGGGTAGTACCTTTTGCAGTAACCCATTCCCCCTCAACATAAGCATTAATCGGGTCTGTTTCAAAATCGTGTTGTGTGTCGTTATTTTTTTGTGGTACCATATCAAGATGGCCCTGCAATACAACTCTTTTTTTGTTTTCCATACCTTTGGTTGCAGTTTTTTTTATGATGACATTACCTGCTTTGTCAACATTTGTTTCAAGCCCGATTGCCTGACCAAAATCTCTGATAAATTCCACAGCTTCAGACTCGTGCTTTGAAGGTCTGGGAATTTGTGTCAGTGCATAAAAGTGTTTCCACAGCAATTCAGGTGATAAATCTGTTATTTCCATTATTTTTTATTTTTAAAATTAAAATATAGTATTTAGAAATAAAAACCAAATTTTATTATCGGATTTTCATACGGAGAATCAGATGTTTCATTCAGGTCCCAAAGTATCATCATATAAACTTCCGAGCGTTCACCCATAGGTTGACTGTATCCTCCGCCAACCATAAATGAAGGAATCCAGATTCTTCCTTCTTTTATATAACTAATGGCTCCTGCAGTTGGCGTAAATTTATTGTAATCATCAACATTAAATAAAAAAACATCTGAATGTGCAAAGATGCCTTTAAAAAGATAAGCACGTGCAAAAATGCCTCCGCCAAAAATATGCCTGGAATAATCAAAAAATGAATTATTATAAAAATCATATGTAACACCTACACCCGAGTAAAACATGTCTGTAATCCTATATCCTGCTACCGGGGAAACTTCAATTGAGGTAATGGTTCCAATTTGAAGTCCAAAATTACCTCCAAAAAACACCTTTTCCCTCCATGGGGGTGTTTCCCGGTTTTCCTCATCAAAATGCTCCAGGGTGTTCTTTTTCTTTCCCTTCTGTGCTTTTAATTCGTAATCAGAAAAACAAGTGAGTATAAATAATATCAGTATAATTATAATTTTCCGGCTTAAATTCATATTTTTAAACATTGAATAAATAATCTGTAAATATATTAAAAAATGAATATAATCATAACGGGAGCAAGCCGGGGTATCGGATACGAGACAGTAAAAAAATTTTCTGCTTCTGAAAACAACACAGTGATAGCTATCGCCAGAAGTCAGGACAGACTTGTCAAACTCTGTGAAGAGGTAAACCAAATACATGGTTATTGTAATGTTGTCCCTTACAGGCTCGATCTTCAAAAAACAATTGAGCATACAGGCGAGTTGAGTAAGGAAATGCACCGGTATTTTAAAGGTGAAAAAATTGATATCCTTGTAAACAGTGCAGGTTTACTCATCAATAAACCATTTGAAAAATTCACATATCAAGAGGCATCAGAGATGTTCAGGGTAAATTTTTTTGCAGTAGCAGGCCTTATCCGTGAACTCATACCGGATTTAAACAGAGGGAGTCATGTTGTTAACATAGGCAGCATGGCCGGTTTTCAGGGTTCATCAAAATTCCCCGGACTTTCCTTCTACAGTGCCAGCAAAGCAGCGATAGCCAGCATGACTGAATGCCTGGCAAAAGAACTGGAAGACTACGGTATTATTTGTAACTGTTTGTCACTTGGCGCTGTTCAGACTGAAATGCTTGAAAAAGCCTTCCCCGGGTTAAATGCTCCCGTTTCTGCCGATGAAATGGCGGAATATATTGTGAATTTTGCTTTACATGCCGGGAAAGTCATGAATGGAAAAAACATACCGGTGGCCCTGTCAACACCTTAAACATTTAGTTCTTCTTTCTCAGACTTGGCTATAATGACGGCGCCACAACTATCACTCCAGACATTTGTAGCAGTACGAAACATGTCAAGTATCCTGTCTACGGCCAGGATAAGTCCTACACCTTCAAGAGGAAGGCCAACAGCTGAAAGTATAACAGATATCATAACAAGACCGGCCATTGGTATACCTGCAGCGCCAATTGAAGCAAGCAGGGCCGTGATGACAACTATAACCTGGTCAAGGAAAGATAAGTCATATCCATAAGCCTGGGCAATAAACATGGCTGCAACGCACTCATAAAGGGCTGTACCATCCATATTGATAGTTGCGCCGAGTGGCAATGTAAAACTGGTAATTTTATTTGACACGCCAGACTGATGTTCAACGGATTCCATGGTCAGAGAAAGTGTGGCGCTAGATGAGGAAGTAGAAAAGGCTGTGAGTAAGGCGCTGCTCATATTCTTAAAATGCTTCCAGGGATTTGCTTTTCCAATAACCCTGGTGAGAAATGGCAGGCTGATAATGGCATGAAACAGCAGGGCACAAAAAACAGTTACCATATACCAGGCCATGCTCCCGGCAAGTTCAGCAAGGTTGTCGATATTTTCTGCAATGGTTTGGGCAACAATACCAATAATTCCCAGCGGGGTGAATTTGATGATAAACATGGTTAATTTCATCATCACTTCAAAGGTAGAATTAAAAAAATTTGTAAGGAAATCACTGTATTTCTGCGGAACTTTTGTGATAAAAAAACCAAAAAGGATTGAAAAAAATATAATCGAAAGCATCTCTGCATCAGCAAAAGCTTCAAAAACATTGGTCGGTATCATTCGCATGAGGGTCTGACCGAAAGATTCCCTGACAAAATCCATTCCATCAACTGTTTGTTCATCAGCAGCATTCAATAATGAAACACCTATTCCGGGCTGGATAAAATTCACGAAAATGAGTCCGACGACAATGGCAAAGATGCTTGTAACAAGATAATATGATATTGTTTTCAGGCCAAGGCGTCCCAAATTTTCAGCCCCGCCAATATTTGTCACCCCTGATATTATAGAACTTAAAATAAGCGGAACAATTATCATCTTGAGAGCACGAAGAAACAAATCTCCAAGCCAACTCACATAACTCACGTGGTCGGTGAAAAATATGCCATATATAATTCCGAAAACAAGCGCTATCAGGATTTGCCAGTGTAGTGCTATTTTTTTTATTTTCATTGTTTAATAAAATTAAGGTCAGGGGCTCCAAGAATAAACTAATATTTTTGCATTTATTTCCGGTAAAAACATATCAGATCATACCATAAAATTAAATATGTGTCATAATCAATAGATGAAAAAAATGTAATTAACAAAAATATAAACTTTCGGGATTAAAAAAAAACATTCTAATCCTGTAAAGAATAAATTTCAATCATTATACTCCCTCACTATATACAAGTAGCATACCATTTTTTTAAAATTTAGAAAAATAGAAAAAAATTAAGATTTTCTTGCAATTTGTGTGATTAAATCAAAATCAAAAGTCAGGCCAAAGTAAAAGTTTATTTTCCATTCATTATTGGTTGGAATCGGGGTGCCAATATCAAGAACATCACCTTCACTGAAACCGCTTTTTAATACTTCATATTCACGGATATTTATGCCAGTGTTTATATGCAAAACATTAAACAATTTAACATTTGGGCCGACATACAGATTTTTAAAAATCTCCTTACCCCCAATACCGACAAAAAAACCAAAATCTGATGTCAAATCGGATTTCGGGTCTGTTATATCAAATATTTTCACTGTTGTGCCGGTAATATAATCAACTTCAAGAGAACCTGCGTTTTTGTTGTTTATTTCATACACACTGGTATTTTCATAATCTTTAGGGGCCAACTCATAATTGGGCGTGCGATAAGTAACAACAGAAATTCCCTGCACAAGCCGTATTTTTTTCTTTTTCCCGCGGTTTTGACATTTACTGAGCTGATTTTTCACATATTTTATCTGCTCCTTAGCTGACTCAAGTTCAGCCCTGGTATGCTCCAAATCCTTTTTTTGGCTTGTTAAGCTTAACAGGGAGGCTGATAAGGTATCTCTTAAGTTTTCTATCTGATTTTCATGCTTTTTACTAATTTGTTTAATCTCATTCAGGTCCTGATTTTTCTTTCGTATGAGATCAGTTTTTTCACCAATATTCTGCTCTAAAAGATGAATTTCTTTTATTTTTGCTGCTAACTCAACTTCCTTTGAATTTAATTTACCTGATAATTCAACACTATCAATTTTTGAATCGAACATAGCCTCCTTATACAACTGTTCTTTCTCTCTCAATATCTGTTCTTTTTGTTTTAATAGCTCAATATGTTCCTGTAATAGTTTATCCTTGAGCATCACTTCTTTATCAAGTTCTGATATTTTTTGTTTGAGGTTTTTATTATTATTAAATAACTCCTTTTCTGTTGAGCGCAGGTTCTCAAGCTGGCTTTTTAAAGCATTAATTTCATAATTCAGGTTAGAAATAATATCCTGGCATTGCGAATAATCCTCCCGCAATATTGTAAGACTGTCTTTGATTTGCAGAATCACCTCGCGTGCTCTTTGTATCTGAACACTATCGGGTTGATGATCCATAAGTGTATCATTTTGACATTTCCCTGCTTGATGTAAAAACAATGTTAATATACAAACTGTAAGATAAAAAGTTCTTTTTCTCATAAAATATATTTTTTCAATGTAATTTAAGTACAAAAATAGCAATAATTTGAAACTGTAAAGAGTTAATTAACGTAGATGTTTTGATGGTATTTTTACCTAAATAAATCTTTTATTCATCAAATTTATCCAACGTTTTTTAAATTTTATACCTATATTTGTAATTAGCTTTTATAAGAAACAACATATAAAACCATAGTAATATGAAAACACATGTACAATTTATCATTTTTGCTTTAACGCTTGCATTGATCG
>CAZVTW010000021.1:0-26166 GCA_964629805.1 uncultured Bacteroidales bacterium
TAGATATTTATTCACGGATATTAAATCAACAAAAGTTATCATATCATTCAAATAATATCCTGTTAATCAATTTGAGAAATGGATAATTTAAATCTGATAGAAACATTTTCTGAATTTAAGGACCTTAAAAATATCGACAGGGCGACAATGATGAGCGTCCTTGAGGATGTATTCAGAAGCATGTTATTAAAACGTTTTGGCACAGACGAAAACTTTGATATCATTATTAATATCGATAAAGGCGATTTTGAAATCTGGAGAAACAGAGAAGTTGTTGAAAATGGAGAAGTTACTGAACCTTACTTGCAAATATCGCTGTCAGAGGCAAAAAAAATTGACACTGATTATGAGGTTGGAGAGGAGGTAACAGATGAAGTAAAGTTTTCAGATTTTGGCAGAAGAGCCATTTTGTCTTTACGGCAAAATCTGACATCCAGAATTCTCGAACTTGAAAAGGATAATTTATATCAAAAATATAAAGACAAAATCGGGGATATCATAACCGGAGAGGTTTACCAGATATGGAAAAGGGAGATACTTGTGCTTGATGATGACGGTAATGAGCTTATTCTCCTGAAATCAGAACAAATACCAACAGATTATTTCAGAAAAGGAGATACCCTCAGAGCTGTTGTACTCAGAGTTGAAATGAGAAATAACAATCCTCTGATAATTCTGTCAAGAACTTCACCGGTTTTCCTTGAACGACTTTTTGAACTGGAAGTCCCTGAAATCTATGATGGTTTAATAACCATAAAAAAAATTGTGCGGATGGCAGGTGAAAGGGCTAAAGTTGCAGTTGAATCATATGATGAACGAATAGACCCGGTCGGGGCATGTGTCGGAATGAAAGGTTCAAGGATACATGGTATTGTCAGGGAATTAAGAAATGAAAACATTGATGTTATCAATTATACAACAAATACGCAATTATATATTCAAAGAGCGCTGAACCCGGCTAAAATTGTATCAATAAAATTATTAGAAGAAGAAAAAAGAGCAGAAGTATATGTAAAACCAGAGGAAGTATCAAAAGCTATCGGTAAAGGTGGTTTGAATATTAAATTGGCCAGCCAGTTAACCGGTTACGAGATTGATGTTTACAGGGAAGTTAAAGAAGATGAAGAAGAAGATGTTGACATAGAAGAATTTGCAGATGAAATAGACGGGTGGATACTTGACCAGCTAAAAGCTGTTGGTCTGGACACTGCCAAAAGTGTGCTGAAATTGTCACCAAAAGAGCTTGAAAAAAGAACAGATTTAGAAGTAGAAACGATAAATGATATTATTGATATTTTTAAATCGGAATTTGAATAAAATAAATCATATCATGTTTGTTTTCTTGCTGACACCTGGAAAAAAATACTGAACGGTTTATTTCATTTTATACGAAGATAATTGAAGATTTATATATGACAGGTAATAAAGCAAAAAAATTAATAAAAATTGCACGCGAGTTCAATATTGGTATTGCAACCATTGTTGATTACCTCGAAAAAAAGGGTAAAACAGTCGAATCCAATCCCAATACCAAGATTGATAACGAATCCTATGAACTTCTTAAACGGGAATTTAGTTCTGAAATTTCCTTAAAAGAAGCGTCAAAAAAAATACATTTTGGAAGACACAAAAGCCGAAAAGAGAGTATCTCTTTAGATGATATAAAAAGTAGTACTCCTGTTGAAAATGAGACAAAAACAAAAGAACCCTCAGAAGATGAATTACTCATCCAGGATACTAGCAGTTTATTTAAAAAAGAAGGAAAAGATAATGTAGAGGAAGATCAAGAGTCCGAAAAACAAAAAAAACAAGCTGGCCAGGAGAGCAAAATACAGCTTAATGTTGTAGGTAAAATTGATCTTGATAAGAAGGAAAAACAGGAAGAAGAGGAAGAAAAGGCTAAATCAGAGGAAGTAGCTCAAAAACAAGAGAAAGAACAAAAAGAAAAAGTTCAGGAAGAAAAAATTCAGGAAGAATCACCCGAAAAGCCTGTCAGTAAAAAACCAAAAGATAAAAAAATCTCTAAAGAAGAGACCGAAGATAAACCCGTTGAAGATATAAAACCAAGGGAACAAGAACAACCAGCTCCTAAAGATAAAAAAATTGAAGAAATGCCTTCTAAAGAACCAGTCGGGAAAGAAACAGCCAATATTTCAGAAGAAATCAAAGAAAAAGAAGAATTCGATGCAGAAGACAAAGTAAAATTTGAATCAGATATTCGGGTTATTGGTAAAATTGATCTGGACTCACTGAATCAAAAAACAAGGCCTGATAAAAAAACAAAAGAACAAAAAGAAAAAGAACGACAGGAAAAACTTAAGGCGAAAAAAGCAACGACAAAAAAAATATCAAAAGAAAAAACCCAGGCAAAAAGAGAGAAACCAAAAGAGGAAACAGAGACCACTAAACAAAAAGATGTTTACAAAGCAGATGTGGATACACTGTCAGGCCCCAGAGTTGTTGGTAAGATTGATTTTGATAAAGAAAAAAAGAAACAAAAACAAACAAAACCCGAAGAATCTGAAAAGCCAAAGAGTAAGAAGAAAAGACGTAAAAGGATACATAAAGAACCTGTTGTATTAAAAGGTAAAGACCAGGAAAAAGATAAAAAAGAAAAGGACAAAGGAAAAGCAACTTCTGATCGAAAAGGGCAACAACGTCCGCAAAAAAGACATAAACGCCAGGCCAGGAAAGAAGTGAAAGAAGAGGATGTACAAAAACAAATTAAAGAAACACTTGCCCGTCTGACTTCTTCCAAACAAAAAAGTAAAGCAGCAAAACATCGCAAGGTAAAAAGAGAGCAGGCCAGTAAAAAAATGCAGGAAGAGGCAGAAGAACATGAAAAAAGCAAAAATTTACTTAAAGTAACTGAATTTGTCTCAGTTAGTGAATTAGCTACCCTAATGGATGTTCCTGCAACTGATGTAATTTCTGCCTGTATGAATCTTGGATTATTTGTTGCCATTAATCAGAGGCTTGATGCCGAAACTATTTCCATCGTTGCCGATGAGTTTGGATATGATGTTGAATTCGTCAGTATTGAACTACAGGAGAACTTTGAAGAAGAAGAGGAAGAACCTGAAGATACAGATCCCCGCGCGCCAATTGTCACAGTGATGGGACATGTTGATCACGGAAAAACATCTCTGCTTGATTACATCAGAAAAGCCAATGTGATAGCCGGAGAAGCAGGAGGAATAACTCAGCATATTGGCGCCTATAGCGTGACGCTGGAAAATGGTAAAGAGATAACATTCCTGGATACTCCGGGACATCAGGCATTTACAGCAATGCGGGCACGTGGCGCAAAAGTAACCGATGTTGCAATTATTGTTGTTGCAGCGGATGATAATGTGATGCCCCAGACCGTTGAGGCAATTAACCACGCTCAGGCTGCGGGTGTACCTATCGTTTTTGCCATTAACAAAATAGATAAACCGGGCGCTAATCCTGAGAAGATAAAAGAAGAGCTGGGTAACATGAATCTGTTGGTCGAAGAATGGGGAGGAAAATACCAGTCACAAGACATTTCGGCCAAACATGGAAAAAATATTGAGGAATTACTCGAAAAAGTCCTGCTTGAGGCTGAATTACTTGAATTAAAAGCCAATGGAAAGAAAAAAGCAACTGGTTCTGTTATCGAATCGTCTCTCGACCGCGGCCGTGGATATGTTGCAACCCTTCTTGTACAAAATGGGACCATGAAAATCGGGGATGTTATTTTAGCCGGCAGCCATAGTGGTAAGGTAAAAGCCATGTACAATGAACGTAACCAGAGGGTTGATGAAGCAGGCCCTTCTGATCCGGTCATCGTCTTAGGTCTGGATGGCGCCCCACAGGCCGGAGATAACTTTAATGTCCTGGCTAATGAAAGGGAAGCCAGGGATATTGCTAATAAACGCGAACAATTGCAGAGAGAACAAGGCCTCAGGGCGAAAAAACATATCACCCTGGACGAAATTGGACGCCGGATTGCTATTGGTAACTTTCAGGAACTCAAAGTTGTCATTAAAGGTGACGTTGACGGTTCAGTTGAGGCGCTCGCTGATTCGCTCATCAAACTCTCAACTGAACAAATTCATGTAAATGTTATCCACAAAGGTGTCGGGCAAATTTCCGAAACTGATGTCAACCTTGCTGCAGCATCAAATGCCGTAATTATCGGATTCCAGGTCAGACCATCCTTAAGTGCAAGAAAACTTGCCGAAAATGAAGGGATTGATATTCGTCTATATTCCATTATTTACGACGCTATCAATGAGCTTAGAGATGCTATGGAAGGTATGCTGTCGCCGGAGGTGAAAGAAGAAATAACCGGTACCGCTGAAATTCGTGAAACATTCAAAATCTCAAAAGTTGGAACAATCGCAGGATGTATGGTTACTGAAGGGAAAATATTCAGAAATTCGAAGGTCAGGGTAATCAGAGATGGTATTGTTGTTTATACAGGAGACCTTGGTTCATTGAAACGTTTTAAAGAAGATGTCAAGGAAGTAAAACATAATTTTGAGTGTGGCCTGAATATTGAAAACTTTAATGATATCAAAGTTGGTGATATCATCGAAGCATTCCAGGAAAAAATGGTAAAACAAACACTTTAACCTCATGTTTTTTCCAGTATAACATTAATAATTCTATTTTAGTCTATTTATTTTGCGATGTGGTATACTGCAAAATTTTTAACTATAATACAAACCAGCAAATGACCTTCCTACATGGACAACATCAAAATCTTGCAAGGGTTAAATTTTATTTGCTCCTTATCCTGGCGTTTTTCCCTTTCATTTTATACTATCAAACTCTTTTTCATGATTATGCCCTTGATGATATTGTTGTTATTGAAAAAAACCAATTTACACAACAGGGTATTGCCGGTATAGACAATATTTTTTTGAACGATAGCTTTAAGGGATATTTTGACAAAAATCGGGTTAATTTACCAGGAGGACGATACAGACCACTTTCAATCGCAACTTTTGCTTTAGAATTTGAATTATTTGGTCTTTCGCCGGGGATAAGCCATTTGATTAATATCATCCTCTATTCATTAACAGGAATTTTGATTTTCTTTTTAATTCTTCAATATATCGCTCCTATTGTGTTAAAAAATACCGTTATAAACCACAGATCAGCCCTTTTTTATTTATTTTTTGCTTTTGGGACAGCCATGCTTTTTGTTACTCATCCTTTACATATTGAAGTTGTAAGCAATATTAAAGGACGTGATGAATTGATGGCTCTTATATTTTCATTGATTTCTGTCATATTTATATGTAAATATGTAAATTCAGGAAGAATATTATTCATTTTGATATCAGCGTTTTCTCTTTTTTTAGGGTTGCTATCCAAGGAATCTTCCATTCCTTTTATTATAATTATCCCGGTCTTTCTGTATTATTTTGGGCCATCCCTTTTCCAAAAAAAACAAATACGGTATGTTGTATATTCAATTGTGCCATTGCTCATCACTTTTTTTATTTACATTGTATTGAGATATGTAATTGTTGGCTTTGAACAACACCAAGGAAACTACAATCTTATGAATAATCCATATTTATACGCAAATATTAGCGATAAATATGCTACAATTTTTTATACATTTATAGTATATCTCAAATTATTGATTTTTCCACATCCACTCACTGTAGACTATTATCCATACCATATTACAATTATCAATATTACTAATGTATACAGCCTGCTAGGTATTCTTATACTTGTGATGTTCTTAGCCGGAATTTTTTTCGGTTTCCTTAAAAAAGAATTGTTATCCTTTTGTTTGTTATTTTTTTTAATAGCCATTTCTGTAGTTTCTAATGTTTTTATAAACATTGGTGTATTCATGAGTGAACGTTTCATGTATATCCCTTCATTTGCGTATTGTTTATTTCTTTCCTGGATGATATTTATATTCCTTACGAAAAAATACTTTAAATTTTCAGATGCATATAGAAAGGATAAAAAAACTTCTATAAACATGATGATTCCGGGGATAACAGTTTTAAGTGTCATTGTGATTTTATATAGCATAAAGGTGTATGATCGTGTTCCGGACTGGCGAAATGATTTTACATTATTCTCGAAAGATGTAAAAACATCATCTAATAGTGCGTTTAGTAATAAATCTTATGGAAATCACCTCATTGAAGAATCTCTGGCGGTAAAAAATGAAATCAAAAAACAACAATTCCTCAAAAAAGCGCTGTTTCATCTTCAGAAAGCAATAGAAATTGTCCCTTCATATGTCGAAGCTATTTTTTTAGCAGGTAATGCCCAGTATCTTTACAATCAGGACATAGAAAAATCTTTTACATATTATAGAAAGGTATTAGTCCTGACACCGGATGATAAAAAAATATTTACGAATATTGAAATTATGTTGTCAGAATGTCAGGATGTACATATACGAATGAAACTTTTAAATGAGCTTTTGAGCATATCTCCAGCTAATGAAAGGGTTAATTATTTAATGGGAAAAGAACTCAATAGACAGAAAAAATACCACAAAGCGATTCCTTTTTTAAAGAAAGCCATTAATTTAGCCCCCGAAAATGCATCGAATTACCTTGAATTGGGATTGAGTTATGGTTACCTTGGAGATTTTCACAAAGCAATATCTTTTCATAAGCAAGCATTGCAGTATGATCCCAATAACACCCTTATTTTAAAAAATCTGGGAGTTTTACATAAGCAAACAGGAGATATGAAAAAGTCAAATAAATATTTTCAGTTATCAGAGAAGAATAAATAGAGATATGGTTAATAATAAAAAAGTTGTTGTTGTTTTACCTGCTTACAATGCAGAAAAAACGCTGGAGCAAACATACAGGGAAATTCCTTTTGATATTGTCGATGAGGTCATCCTTGTGGATGATTCAAGTAAAGACAATACGGTTGAGATTGCCACAAAGCTCAATATCAACCACATTATAAAACATGAAGAAAACAAAGGGTATGGGGGTAACCAGAAAACATGCTACAACACGGCAAGAAAGATAGATGCTGATATTGTTGTTATGTTGCATCCCGATTATCAATATGATCCACGATTAATACATTCCATGGTTTATCTCATTGCAAATGGTGTTTATCATGTTGTCCTGGCTTCAAGAATATTAGGGAAAGGAGCATTAAAAGGCGGAATGCCAAAATATAAATACGTGGCAAACCGCATTTTAACATTCATTCAGAATACACTCATGTGGCAAAAATTATCTGAATATCATACCGGTTACAGAGCATTTTCTAAAGAAGTCCTGGAATCGATAGATTATAATACGAATTCAGATGATTTTGTCTTTGATAATCAAATGCTTGCCCAAATTTTTTATGCCGGGTATGAAATTGCAGAAATTACGTGCCCGACCAAATATTTCGAAGAAGCCTCTTCAATTAATATCCGCCGAAGTACAGTCTATGGATTAGGTGTATTAAAAACTTCTTTAATGTATTTTCTACAAAAGTTAGGTTTGGTAAAATTTAGAATATTTAAATTACCCTAAGAAGAAATTATTATCCTCTGTATATAGCCGGTGACTAAAAAGCGCCGATAATAGCTCTGAGTCCCCGTAGTTCAACCTGGTCAATTTTTGTGTATGCTTTTTTGGCGATAATTTGATCATCAAACGTACCATTGTTCAGAAAATAAACAGCCTGATTCAGACATGCTTCATCCAAATCTCCGAAAGGATGCGTCAGATCATCGTTAACATAGGCATCTGCCGGAAGTCCGTCATAATAACCACCTTCATTCTCGCTGTTCACAATTTTAAATGTTACAGGGAAAAGAACAGTACTTGTCATTTGTTCTACAAACCCACTCATTCCCACAGGCTTTCCATATGTATCCTCACCGACTATGACCACATCAATAAAAGGCTGTATTCCGTTAATTACAGCTTCTGAGGCACTTGCAGTACTTTTTGTAGCAATGACAACAAGGGTATCAATATCAAGTGTATAATTCTCTTCAGTAAATCTTGATATGTTCTCGTCTTTCCCATTTTCTTCTGTATGCTGATCATTAAACATTAGCCTCTGGAATACTTCTCCCTTTGCTGTTTTTCCGGCTATTAAACTTCCCAGGTGTTGAGCAACCTCTGTTGAACCACCACCATTGTAACGCAAATCCAGAATTAACTTTGTAATACCTTCATCTTTAAATGTGGCAAATGCATTGTCTAATTCATCAATTGAAATATCAATAAAAGACTCAAAGACAACGTACCCGGCTTTTTGATTTTCCAGGTCAATAACGCTGTGATGTAATACTGTGTTTTGTTGTATCTCTTTTTTTGCGAATGTTTTCTGTATGATACTTCCATCTAAGGATTCAAACGTAAAATCGACAGTTTTTCCTATTTCATCTTCACCAAATGCATAGTAGATTGAATCATTATCAAGCAATGTTTGTACTGGTGTGCCATTTATTTCGATAATTTTATATCCTCTGGTGATACCGGCATCATACATTGGAGAATCTTCATATACGAAACTGACACGAAGATCATTATTCATATCCACCTGATAGGCAAATCCAAATCCAATATATTTCCCTTCAATAAAGACAGCTTTGTAAGTATCATAGTCTGTTACAAAGCTCCACCTGTCTAAATCCTGGTAGAGCAATGATTCAAGGTATTCATAGGGCTCCTGATTTGCAGGTTGAATATTTGGAACATTTTTATACCAAAAGTACCAAGCCTGTTCCTTAACCACAGCGTAAATAAATTCATTAATAATATCATTATTTATACTGGAGGATCCATTACCATCTGTATCGTCATTTTGGTCAGTCTGAGGTTTGGTTTCATCCTTTTCTTCACAACTATTTAAACAGAATACACCTAAAAGAAGAATGATTGCTAATAATGCTTTGTATTTCATTTTAATAATTTTAATTAAAAATAAAAACACCGGGCAAAAAATTTACCCGGTGTTTCAATAAACATCATTGACTTAGAAAATATTGCACGTTATGGCAAATAAATTTTAAATTCAACACGCCTGTTCAGTTGTCTTCCTTCAGGAGTCGCATTGGTTGCTATTGGATTTGCTTCACCATAACCTTCAGCAGCGATTCTTTCTGCAGCAATTCCTTTGTCAATGAGGTATTGTCTTACAGAAGCGGCTCTTCTTTTTGAAAGGTCAAGGTTAAAAGCTTCAGTACCACGGCTATCGCAGTATCCGGAAAGCTGAATATGATACTGATCATGTTCTTTCATGATTTCTGAAATTCTGTCAAGCGTTTCTTTCCCTTTTGGTCTGATAACAGCTTTAGCAGTTTCGAATTTTACAGTTTCAGCAGCATTAATTTTTTCAAGGCTTTCAGCGCCAAGTGCGTCAGATAAGCTTGGGCAACCCTCGGCAGATGCTTTACCGGCAACGTCAGGACATTTGTCTTCATGATCAGGAACACCGTCTCCATCAGTATCAAGAGCACAACCATCCTCATCAACTTTCACACCTTTTGGTGTTTCAGGACATTTGTCTTTACTGTTACTAACGCCGTCGCCATCATCATCGCCGCAGAATTCAACAGGTTTGTAATCACATGGGCAACCATTCATTTCCAATGGACCAGGTTGTTCAGGACAATCATCGTCCCTGTCTTCAATACCATCGCGGTCAGTATCAGGACAGCCATCGAATTTTTTGATACCTGGTTCTTCCGGACATGCATCCTCTGAATCCATTATGTTGTCACCATCTGTGTCAGGACAACCGTTGAAGCGAATAAGGCCTGGTTCATACACACATGAGTCAAGATAATCAGCTACGCCGTCTCCGTCGGTGTCAATAGCACAACCATGTCTGTCAACCTCAACTTTTTCAGGAGTTTCAGGACATCTGTCATTTGCGTCGGAAACGCCGTCAGCATCTTCATCAGAAATTGGAATATTGTAGGTAGCGCCCACATTATGTTCCCAAATCTGATCCCAGGCACCATCGTCAACAGCATCCAGCCTGTCTGAGAAGGGAAGATGCCATCCTGACTGTAAAACAATACCTACAGAAGGGGATACTCTGACTTTAAATCCAAGACCTGCATAAAAATCGGCATGAGTGAGTACTTTGTCTTTTTCCCCAAAATCCAGCCAATCAGGACTTTGACCTGTTGCCTGAGTTTTGTTACCGCCAAGACCCGCCAAAACATATGGCTGGATAATGAAATCTTCCGGAATGAGATATCCGTTGTAGAATTTGTAGACCAGGTTAACATTGGTGTTAAAAACAGCAGCATTAAAATTTGAACCTGCATATTTATCTTCACCAACTGCATTAATTTGACCCACAGAAAAACGGCCCATTAAATCAAATGAAGGACTTAAATATTTTGCAATTGAAAGGCCGCCCCTAATTTCTACTTCTTCAAAGTCAAACGAAAAGAATTCATCACCAAGGTCACCACTATACTCCATAATATTGGCATAGGCGCCTATGGCCCAATGTCTGTCTGCTGATTGTGCATTAACTTTGAACATAAAGCCACACACCATCGCAAATACAATGATAATTTTAATTACGTCTAGCTTTTTCATAATCTTTATTTAAAATTTAATAAATTATTTTTCCCTTTCAGGATTTTTTATTGTATTTGGTTAATTTTCAAACATTTATAATATATTGTCATATTCTTTTTTCGTTGACTTTTTTTGTTGTATAACAAAAAATGGTTTATCTACTGCTTTCAATCTTCAAATATGAAATAATTTTCTCAAAAATAAGAAAAAATATCCAAAATATTTTCTTAAACAAACATTAATTTTATTTCATCTATCAAAAATAGACATTAATTTTATTTTTTAAAAGAATTCTCTCTAATATTTTTAAAGATATATGACAACAAATCACTTCAAAAATATAATTAATATCTTTATTTTTCAAATAATGGGTACTTTTATTCATGTTTTTTTTAGCAAGGTCAATATTTATTGCTTAAATGTTGGTAATGTTGTTATGGTTATTTTTTTCTCAGCAACTCCTGCTTTATCCTCAATGGGTTTAAAACCACGTGTATTAGCAAGGATATGTTCAATATCTTCTACAATAAATTTGTAACCGTATTGTTCTTTCACCTGTAAAGGTTTAAAAGATTCGGTTTGGGCATTACATTGCAAAACTTCTACCCCAAAAGGTGCAGCAGGTTCAAATTTATCGGGCAGTTCATAAAATTTATTTACTTTTGTTTTATCAATAAACAAATTATCAAGCATTAACACTTTCGAACCTTCTGCCAGATAGTATACTAACCGAATATAACATTCACGGTTGGCTTTGATATAAAACTTCATTGTGTCCAGACCTTCTGTAAAAACAACATTATCCGGACCTTTATTAGTCATTACATCAATGACCAGGCCACTGTTGGAAATTGTGTTTTGTTGGAGCTTTTCAAGGTAGGGATTTTTTTGTGGTTTAAATGTCATGTTATTTTTTTCAAGCCACTGAACAGGCAATAATGATTCTGCGCTGGCAATGGTCCTTCCGTTTGATTTGTCATGAATAGAAACAATGATGTGTAAATCACTTCCTTCCTCCCAATATGTTCCTGATAAAGAATAATTATAGTTGGTATCATTCAGGGTTTGGTAATTTGGTTGTAGGATGTTAAAACCTTCTTTGACCAGTTTCTGTTCAAAAACAATTGAAAATCGCCTGGTAAATTCACAGCCTGTTTTTGTATCCTGGTAAGTTAAAGGCATGAGTAGTATTGGCGCCTCTTTTTCACTGAGCTGGATTTTCAGGCCATGACTGAGAAAGTAGGCAACATCATTCAATGTTAGGTTATCGCTCCTCTGAAGGCTTCTAATTTCCTGAAAAACAGATTTTTTAAGTTCATTTATGTCAGTAATGAATAACTCTGGCGCTTCAATAGAAAGATTTTCGAAAAAAATAATCAGGGTCTGAGCTTCTTCAACTTCTCTGAATAATGGCATGCAGGCATAATAACTTTTAAGCGCTGCCTGATTATTTCCCGTTTGATAGAAAGATTTTCCATTTTCAATATTTTGAGCAATCTTGTTTTTGGTGTTTTTGATAAGATTCCTGTAGAGCTTTGAAACATCTCGCTTTTTTGCATATGAAATTGCATAGGCAATATCTTCTTTATCGTCATAAAAAGTTTCGCAAGTCATTCCCTGAAGATTAACGCTGGATAGAGATACACTGGTTTGTCTGAAGAGATCGTTTGTCATGGTATTTTCCACTTCTATACTGGTGGTTGTCATACTTTTAATACTTACATGGATAGACTCTACCAACTGTGTCCGGGAATGAGATTTAACCCTGTCAAGCAGTTCGGATTTAACTTCACCTGCATAATTTTCCTCGGCAGCGTAACCAACAACATATGCAGATTTAGGCAATTTTGCATTTCGTTGCATATAATCAGTCCAAAAAGGTTTTGGTTTCCTTTCGGCTTTAATATTTAAGTAAGAAACCAGAACAATCAATAAAAATAATACAATTCTCATTTTGTTTACTTTTGAAATATTAAAAAAACAAACACATACATTTAATATATTGTGCAGTCATAGACCAGAGAAAAAAAAGGACCATTAGCTATTTGTCTTTTTATATTTGATTTGACAATTATGTAAACACAAAAAGATAAATTTACAACTTTTTTTGGTTTGATAAAACCTTTCATGTATTTAAATCTCTAAAAATTAAACTGTATTCCGGCCATATATAAACCTTCGATATCATCCATAAAAGCAAATTCTTTTGATTTGTTATTCAGAATATTCCTGGCATTAAAAAATAATTTGTTTCCTTCCCAAAAATCATAGGATATTTTTAAGTTAACCAATACTTTCGGATCAACAGTCACAGTTTGATACTTATTTACAAATGTTTGTTCGCCGTAGAAATAGGAACTCAGAAATACATTTATCTTTTTGTTGTCTGAAAAATAATTCACTGCTGCTCCTCCGAAAAATGATGGTGTGGCTTTGTGGTCTAATTCTGATGTAAGTGTATCAGGTTGATTAATTGAATAAGGGGTTGTTTGCAACATATCGGGATTTCCATCACCATTCAAATCATCTGGCTGACCGTCCATGTTTGTATCAATATAATAATTCGGATATGGGTCCGGTACACCATCTCCTGTTATATCTTCCGGTATTCCGTCGCCATTCAAATCAAACAGACCATTCATGTATGCGTCTTCAAACATAATTTCAAGTGTTTTTTCCTGTGAATAAGGATATACATCATACATTTTGGTTTGTTGGTATGTCCCATGAAGCTTAACCAGGAAATTTTCAGACACTACCCATGACAGCGAGGCGCTAAAACCTAATTGTTCAGATTCTAAATCCATATTTTGGTAGGACATTCTGGCAAATGGTCTGTTAAGAGGATCAACAGGTGGAGGAGCAGAGTTTATGTTGTAAAAAAGGCTGACTGAATCAGGCCAGAGAGCGCCATAATTTTTTGTTTTTGTATAAAAAATTTCGACATCTCCAATAATACTTTTAGCCGGTTTCGTTCTGTAGCCCAATTCAAACATGTTCATAGTAAGCAGGTCAAGGTCCTTATTACCATTAAATTTTATATAACCCGGGTCAGGTCGTCCAACCCTGTCCCAGAAATAATCAGCATAGGTATCAACAAGGAATGGTCCCCGGTTTGCACGCGAAACAACGGCCCTGATAAGGTTTTTATCATTCAGGTCATATGAACCTACGAACTGATAAGTAACATATAAATCGTCAGGCTTATTATACTTTTCTCCCCTTACAGCGCCAGTCAGTCTTAATTTATCAAATAACAAATAATCTGCACGTAAACTAAATGCAAATGAAGATAAAGTTGCTTTACCATTCAAAAAGCCACTACCAATGGAATCTAAATATTCCTCATCATTATAAGAGACATTCATATAACTGATCCCCGGTCTCAGAGTCAAATCCTTGTATTGGTAATTATATTCAAGGTTTGCGTGCAATTGGTCAATATCCACTTTAAAACCTTCATCTCCTCTCACCACATCCTGCCAGCCAGTGAGATAACTAACATGCGGCTTAAATCCATGGATATCTCCTTTGAGGTCAAAATATCCGGTGTTTGATGTCCTTGTTGAATATGGAGTTGGACTATCCCCTAGTGTTGATGAAACAATGTCTGAATTCTGCAGGCCGGTGGAAAAATCAAGGTTAATATTGGATGTTGGTTTGAAAAACATATACCCATTAAGACCATACCTGAATTTTGATCGATCAATCTCCGGGAACAGCTCATTGACATCGTCATTTGGGTCCAGCACCTTATATTCTTGCCCTCCAAGCATGTAAGACATATCAGAATAATCCTTTGCAGAATGAAAAGACGAGTCTCTGTAAACATATATTTCATCAGTACTTCTGTTCCGGTCTTCATAATTTCCTGAAATGCGGAATCCAAACCTCTCAGATACATTTTTACCTGCCGAAAGTTGAGCTATTTTCGTATTAAGATTACCAATTTGAATATTACCATTAAGATTAATGGCTTTCCCCTGAACATTTTTAGTAATAATATTAATAACTCCCGAAACGGCATTCGGTCCGTAAAGTGCACTCGAGGGTCCCCTGACAACCTCAATGCGGTTGATGTCATTCAGGCCTACAGGTAATGACTCCCAAAATGTGCCACCATGAACATAATTGTAGACAGGTCTGCCGTCAATCATCACCAGTGTAATAGAATTTTCGGAATATAATAACATGTGGTTATAAGGAATATTATCATTGCCCCTAATGTGAACATCGAAATTGCCGTTGGTTTTTTCTCTGACTATCACTCCCGGAACAAGTCTTAATGCTTCTTCTACAGTAGTGGCTCCGGAAGCTTCAATCTCCTCACTGGTAATAACAGAGGATGACAAAGGTGATTCGAAAACCCGTTCTTTACGTTTTGAGGACGATAATACATCTTTATTAATAAATATATTGTATAAATCTTCCAGACTTGATACACCGACAATGTCTGCCATCATCATGATTGAATCAAGTGGTAGTTCCATGAGGTTGTCATATGACATATTTAACACCTCTTGTCTTGTCAGTTCTTTTTTATGTGGCTTTTCCTGGGCATTTACTGTCTGAATCAGAATCCCGAAAAGAATTATTTGTATAGTTAATTTAATGATTTTCATATGATTATATTTTATGAAGTTCAAAAATAATTTGTTGATGTTAATTGACCATGATTCCAAGGTTTGTAAGTTCAGCGCTCATTTTTAATTCGCGATCGATCATTGATTGCTCGTTAATTTCAAAACGCTGTTTGCCATCTATGGTAATAAAATTAATATCGGCTCCTTTTTTCGCCATTCCGGGATTATCTGTAACAACAAGTATGGGTTGGCCGGTTGTTAAATCAATTACTTCGTTGAGTAATGCGCTTTTACCCTGGGACAGAAAAAGGATATTGCTATTAGATATTTTTTGTAAACTATTGGTTTTCTTAACAACAATGTCCTGTAAACCAACTTTTTTTGTCCTGGTAATTTTGTTTAATTCATCAAATATCTCAGGGTTTCCTAATACAGTAATTACAAAATCATTATTTGACATAGCTGTTTCAGGCCATTCTACATATTTAGTGAAATTATAGATAAAAAGGGCCTTAAACATGGCATCCTGTGAATATGCTTTATCGCACCAGAAGGAAATCAAAATGAAAATAAGAATTAAAACAATTTTTTTCATTTGTTTGTTTTTTAGAGTTCGTTAAATAATAATGTAGTCATTATAGTGCCAGACTTAGTCAAAGCCATTCTATAATATAGAGACAAACAATAAAGTTACTTTTCATAAGATCCAACCGCTTTCTAATGGAGCGGGACGTAACAGTCATTGCATGTTTGACATGTTGGCTATTATCTATTATATACGGATAAATCATTTTTTTATACCATAAAATATGAGACCTGTTGTAATAGCTCATCAGCAAGTTGTTCAAGCTTAACAGATACCTGAAGTATTTCTTCGGATGCTGATGCATTTTGTTTTGTGATTGTATTTAGATTTTTAAGTAATTGATTTATATGTTCAACCGCTGACTGTTGTTCAAGGCTTGCATCAGAAATTTCATGAATAAGATTTGCTGTTTCACGGATATCAGGTAAAAATTCATTAAGTATTCGTTCTGATTCTTCAGATGATTTTACTCCTTTTTCAGCAACTTTCACAATTTCAGAAGCAGCCTTTTTACTTCTTTCGGCCAGCTTTCTTACTTCAGAAGCTACTATAGAAAAACCTTTTCCTGCAGTGCCGGCACGCGCAGCTTCAATAGCTGCATTGAGAGCCAGAATATTTGTCTGATTGGCTATCTCGTTGATGACAGATATTTTTTCTGTAATAGTTTTTATTTCTTTCAGATTCCTGCCAGCTTTTCCGCTTACCTGTTCGATTCCCTGAGCGGTTTTTTTTGTAATTGTATTGGTTTCCTGGGTATTTTCAGAATTTTTTTCAATAATTTTTGTTACTTCCTCTAAAGCATCGGAAACTTCCTGTGTTGATGTTGTTTGATGAATTGCACCATCTGAGAGTTGCTCAGATTTTATTTTTAAATCATCACTTGTCTGGATGAGTTTTTTTGAGTTTGCACCTATTAAACCAATTATCTCTTTCAATTTTCCGGCCATACCTGTTAAAGCCCCGGCTAATTCTCCGATTTCATCCTGAGAATGTACAGATACCGAAGCTTTCAGGTCTCCTTTCTCAATACTCCTGGCAAATAATACGCCTTTTTTAACCGGTTTAGCAATAATAAAGGTACTGATTACACCAGCTGTTATGGACAGCAGTATAAGCATAAGACCGGTGATTATAATAAATGCCAGAAACCGGTTAAAGGAATTATTCATTTTTGTTATTGATTCATTTGTTTTCTTTTGTTGCAAATCAATTAATTCATTCAGTTCAGAAGAGATATCATCAGTCAGTGTAATCACTTTTCCGCCTTCCTCACATTGGAGTGAAATTTCGAAAAATACAAGAGGATCGTTGTAATCTTCAAAATCAGATAATTGGGTCATTATTTGTTTGTGTCGTATAAACAAAGAATCTTCAATTGTATGAATGATTGAGTTAAGTTGTTCTCGCTCATCTTTTGGCCATTCGGATGAAATATTTGTCAGCTTTTTTTTAATTTCAGGATATGAAGTACGATGAAGTTGCTCAAGTTTCAATTTATCCGGGGTTTTAGATTTTTTTTCAATAAAAACCCAGTTTTTAATGAGTACCTTGGAGTCCTGTATTAGATTTGACAGTTCATTAAGATATTTTTCTGAGGGAATATAAATATAAGATATTCTTTTGTTTAGATTCCTGTTCCGGCTGGTAGTACTGATAGTAAAGAGAACATTGACTATAACAGCCAATGAGATAATTGCATACCCAATACCCAGTTTACCTGCAATTTTTAATTTCATTTGCATTCATTAATTAAGGTCCAATCAGGAATCGTCAAAAAATACTAACAGACTGATATTCTAAATTTCGAACTGACATCTGCTCAAATATAATCCTTTTAGTAACAAAAATACAATTTTTTATTTTGATTGCAATTTTACATAATAAAAACAAGATGTAAGTTATTTGAACTTTATGTTTTTGAAGTTTTATATTTTATTTTCAGATAAAAATAATGATTTTTGAGAAATTATTCTTTTAAATACTTAAAATTATTTATCCATGAATAAAAATAACCTTTTCTTATCAGCGCTCTCAATCGTGCTTCTGAATTCCTGTCAATCCGGGAATAGTAATAGGGCTGAAAATAATGAATCTGTTATGAGCAAGAATCAGACAAACAGGCCAAATATTGTTCTGTTTCTTGTTGATGATCTTGGAACCAATGATGCCGGTTGTTATGGAAATCCGGTAATTAAAACCCCGGCGCTTGACCAATTGGCAAAAGAAGGAACAAAGTTCGAACATGCCTATTGTACTTCTCCTTCATGTGCTGCCAGCAGGTCTGTAATTCTCACTGGCCAATATAATCATGCCACGGGCCATTATGGTCATTCACATTTTGAATACCATTTTTCAGCTTTTGATTTTGTTAAATCGTTACCTGTCATTCTTGACAGTGTCGGCTACAGGACTATGCGCGTTGGAAAACTTCATATTGCCCCGCCACGAACAGTATTTCGTTTTGATGATTATATGCCTAAAAAAGCCGATTATCCTGACCGGGTCTGGAAACATTTTAACGAAGCGCCATTTTACCCACATTCCGGCGCCGAAATTTCACCACAGGAATTAGCAGAAGACCTTCGGGATTTTATTTCTGTGAAAGATAAAGAACCATTTTTCCTGTATTTCTGTACATGGGACCCGCATCATCCTTTCAGACGCGAAGGAAGTGATACCATAAAACCGGAGGAAGTCATTGTTCCCGAACATATGCCGGATAATCAACATACCCGTGAAAAGCTTGCAAAATATTATATGTCGGCACAAAGAGCAGATAAAGGATTGACAAGGCTGATGGAAATTCTGAAAGAATCCGGGCAATGGGACAATACAGTTATACTTTTCACTTCAGACAATGGACGACCTTTTGTCGGCGCCAAACCTAACCTGTGGGACCCCGGTATCAGAATGCCTTTTGTTTTTAGAGACCCTTTTATCAATAAAAAAGGGATTTCAACAGATGCTATGATCAATTTTTGTGATATTACACCTACCTTACTTGATTATGCCGGTGTTGACATAAACAAATACCATTTTCATGGCAGATCATTCAGGAATCAGGTTAATTTGGAGCAAAGCAAAGGTTTTGATACTATTTATGCTTCTCATACATTTCATGAAATTCAACAATATTATCCGATGAGAATGATTCGTGACCGTAACTACAAACTCATCTGGAACCTGGCTTATCAGCAAACATTCCCTCTTGGCGGCGGTGCAAAAAAATTCCCGGAGTTTATTAACAAATATAATCTAACCCATCTTGGCAAACGAAAACTTGAAGATTTTCTGCAAAGACCCCAGTTTGAGCTTTATGATATGAACAAAGACCCCAATGAAGTGAATAACCTGGCTTATAAGCCTGAATATGCAGACTTATTGGAATTTTATAAGCAAAAATTATATACTTTTCAGGAAAACACGGGAGATATTTGGAAAATTTACCAGTTATATGATGATGTTTCCGAACTTGTTGAGTAGACATTCATTCATTCATGCCAATTAATGTGGCGGATGTGCAGTTCGCCACTTTCACTCTGACATAATCTCCTGGTTTATAGTTGTTTTTCGGGAAAACAATCATTTTGTTCTGTGAATTTCTGCCAACAAGTTGATCACTTGATTTTTTAGATATTCCTTCTGCAAGCACGATAAAACTTTTTCCAACATCATTACGGTTACTTTGGAGAGATGTGGATTTTTGAAGGTCAATAATTTCCTGTAATCGACGGCCTTTCACAGGTTCAGGCACATCATCACTGAGTTTCCTGGCTGCATAAGTATTCGGTCGTTCAGAGTATTTGAACATATAGGCATAATCGAATTGTACTTCTCTCATCAATGATAATGTCTGTTGGTGATCTTCTTCTGTTTCGGAACAGAAACCGGCAATAAAGTCAGCAGAAATTGAACATTCGGGTACAATTTTGTGTATAGCAGAAATTCTGTCGAGATACATTTCACGGGTATATCCGCGTTTCATTAATTCGAGCATGCGATTGCTTCCTGACTGAACAGGAAGATGGATATACTTGCAAACATTATCGTGATCAGCCATTACGTGTAACACTTCATCAGTCATATCCTGCGGATAAGAGGTAGCAAACCGAACCCTCAAGTTATCATCAAGGGAGGCAACTTTGTCAAGCAGATGGGCAAAATTAACCTTTTTTGTGCCCTTGGTATCCTGCCAGTTGTACTTATCTACATTTTGTCCCAGTAGTGTTACTTCTTTGTACCCGTCTTCCAATAAGTTGCTAATTTCATGTATTATTGTTTGTGGAGAACGACTTCTTTCCCGGCCTCTTGTAAATGGTACAACACAATATGAACACATGTTATTACATCCCCTCATGATAGAAACAAAAGCAGACACCTTGTTTCTATCAAGCCTGACAGGATTAATGTCAGCATATGTTTCCTCCCGTGACAAAAGAACATTAATGGCTTTTTGTCTGTTCTCTGCCTGCTCCAGTAACAATGGCAAATCCCTGTAAGCATCGGGACCGACAACCATATCAACCATATATTTTTGATCAAGCAATGTATCTTTCATTCGTTCGGCCATACAACCAATGACACCGATGATTTTACCCTGGTTCTCCTTTTTGTGTTGTCTGAAAACATCCAGTCTGCCAAAAACACGTTGTTCAGCATGTTCTCTCACAGCACAGGTATTCACCAGGATAATATCAGCTTCTCCCATTTCTGATGTCATCTCTATATCAGAGTCTTTGAGAATAGAGAGTACAATTTCACTATCAACAACATTCATCTGGCATCCATAAGTTTCAATATATAATTTTTTCATCTAATTCGCATTTTTCACTTTTATATAAAAACCTGCAAAACTAATAATTTAATTACTACACATCAGATATTTATATAAATGATTTTTAAAATTCATATGAATTTATAATTTTGTGCCTACTAATTTCTGTTTGCGTTTTTGTTATACAAAATATAAAAATAATTTAAAGAAAATTTAAAACTATATAAAAAATGTCTGGTCACAATAAATGGTCAACAATAAAACGAAAAAAAGGAGCGATGGATGCGAAACGCTCCAAGCTATTTTCCAGAATATCTAAAGAAATATCAATTGCCATCAAAGAGGGTGGCGGTAGTGATCCGGAATTTAATCCCCGTCTCAGGCTGGCTCTGCAGAATGCCAAAGGAGCCAATATGCCAAAGGACAATATACAGCGAATAATTAACAAAGCTGAATCTGATGATACACACTTTGAAGAAATAACATTTGAAGGTTATGGTCCGGGCGGTGTCGGCGTTTTTGTTGAGTGCCTGACTGATAATCACCTGAGAACAGTTAGCAGTATCAGAGCAACATTTTCCAAAAGAGGAGGTACGCTGGATAAAAACGGGTCATTAAGTTTTCTGTTCGAACGAAAAGGTGTTTTTGTGGTAAAAAAGGAAGGAATTGATTTGGAGGAATTTGAACTTGAGGTCATTGACGCAGGCGCTGAAGATTTTAGTGATTTGGGCGACGAACTCCAAATAATTACAGCCATGGAAGACTTTGGCAATATGCAGAAAAAACTTGATGAACTCGGCGTCGAGGTAGTAAATGCCGAACTCCAAAGATTACCAACAAGTTACAAAGAGGTTGATATTGAAACTGCGAAAAAATTACTAAAACTTGTTGAAGTATTTGAAGATGATGACGATGTCCAGAATGTGTATCACAATCTTGAAATGACAGAAGAGGTGGAAAAAGCGCTGGAAGAAGAATAACCACTGATACAATATGATATTTATTGATACCCATGCGCATCTGTTTACAGAAGAATTTAATTCTGATCGCGACGAGGTAATACGAAATGCTTTTCAAAATAAAGTTGAAAAGATTATCCTTCCAAATATTGATGAAGATTCAATTGAAAAGTTGATCTCATTAGCTGACACGTATCCAAACAACTGTTTTCCACTTGCCGGTTTGCACCCAACCTCTGTAAATAGTTCATTCAGAATTCAATTAGATAATATTGCCACATGGATGAATAAAAAGAAATTTTTTGGTATAGGTGAAACAGGTATAGATTTATATTGGGATAAGACATACCTGACAGAACAAACAGATTCCTTTACATTCCATCTTGAACTTGCTATCAATAAAAAACTTCCTGTTGTTATCCATGTCCGCAACTCATTCAGAGAGGTTATTCATGTTGTGAAAAAATATCACCAACCTGATCTCAAAGGGATATTTCATTGTTTCAGCGGAACAATTCAGGAAGCTAATGAAATCATTGATTTAGGATTTAAACTGGGAATCGGCGGAGTGCTGACTTTCAAGAATTCAAACCTACCTGAAGTAGTAAAAGATATTAATTTAAATCATATTGTACTTGAAACGGATTCACCCTACCTCGCTCCTGTTCCAAAACGTGGTAAGCGTAATGAAAGTGCAAATATTACATATATAGCTAAAAGACTTGCAGAAATAAAAGGGATGGATATAGCGGAAATAGCATCAAAAACAACAAGAAATGCTGTTGAGCTCTTTCCTGATATATCCCGAACAATTTAAAACTGGATTATACGTTATTTAACGTAAAAATAAGTAGTTTTTTTTGATTTTTTTATAATAAAATGAAAATTTGAACCCAGCTAACTCCATACCATCAGTACTTGTCATCTATACCGGGGGTACCATTGGCATGTATACTCATCCTGAATCCGGTGTACTTGTACCATTCAGGTTTGAACAGATAACACAGCAGCTACCAGAATTGAAAAGATTTGGATATCAAATTTCTACCATATCTTTTGATCCTCCTGTTGATTCTTCGAATATGGAGCCACATCTGTGGGTGAAACTTGCTGAGATAATCCGTGAGAACTATGCAAAATTTGACGGATTTGTTGTTCTGCATGGCACCGATACACTGGCATATACAGCATCCGCCCTGAGTTTTATGCTAAAATATACGGCCAAACCGGTTATTTTTACAGGATCACAATTACCACTCGGTATGTTACGTACTGATGGAAAGGAAAATATTATTACTGCTATTGAAATTGCTGCTGCAAAAAAGAATGATTTCCCCATTGTACCTGAGGTTTGTATCTATTTTGAAAACAAGCTCTATCGCGCCAACAGAACTACAAAACAAAACTCTCAACATTTTAATGCTTTCAGGTCTTATAATTATCCTGAACTGGCAACTGTTGGGGTTAATATCACCTATCATGAAGAGTTTATTCACCATGGAACCCCGCAGGAGAATATTGAAATAAATACAAATCTTTGCACAGATATAGGAATATTGAAAATCTTTCCGGGAATGACAAAGGAATATTTATGTGAATATTTAAAAATAAAAAGATTACGAGCCCTGGTCTTAGAAACATTTGGAAGTGGAAATGCGACAACCGAGAGCTGGTTTATTGATTGTTTAAAACAAGCAACTGAACGCGGACTGGTCATGGTTAACATTTCGCAATGTGTAGCAGGCTCGGTCGACATGGGAAAGTATGAAACAGGAATTGCGATGAAAAATGCCGGGATTGTCAGTGGACATGATATGACTACTGAAGCAGCGCTGATAAAATTAATGCATCTGTTAGGCCAGAATTACCCGGCAGTAAAAATAAATGAATTAATGGAGATATCACTTGCCGGAGAAATGACCATTAAAAAGTAAAAAAAAGAATAATAATATATCTGTCAGGATTCAGAAATATATATCAGATAATTTATATATATTCATTCTAAATTAGCATGAAAAACATTTATTAACACTACTAACTAACTATCAAGATAATATAAATCAATTCAGTACAATCTGAAATTTTCACTATTATATTTCGAGTGTTAATTTTTTTTTGTAATTTGGACGCCCGTTTTAAGGGTATCAAATATGGTAAAAAAGGAGAGATGGCCGAGTGGTCTAAGGCGCACGCCTGGAGAGCGTGTAACCGCCTACCGGTGGTTCGTGGGTTCGAATCCCACTCTCTCCGCGGGTGAGTTATGAAAATCATTGTTATTCAATATAATTAAAATAATAATTTAAAATAAAATCGTTAAATTAAACAGAGACAATCATGAAAAAGATTTTTTCACTTTTGGCATTATTAGGGATGCTCTGCATCGGAGTGTCCGGAATTGCAACAGCTCAGGATGAAGCTCAGGAGGAAACTGACGCGGAACAGGTTGAACAACCTGCTACTGAAAAACCTGCCGGGGAAGTTGAAAATGAGTTTGCAGATGCCCCCGAGGGAGAAGGCATTCATTATCAAATCAAAAAGAACTTTATTGAAGGTAATCCTTTCTTTATGAGTTTTGTTTTGCTTGCATTGATTCTTGGTCTTGCAATCTCCATCGAAAGAATTATTTACCTGAATCTTGCATCAACGAATACGAAAAAGTTGGTGGGTAAAATTGAAGATGCTCTTGAGTCAGGCGGCGTTGATGCAGCAAAAGAAGTTTGCCGCTCTACCAGAGGGCCTGTTGCCAGCATTTTCTATCAGGGACTTGACCGCGTTGACGAAGGTATTGAAGTAGTTGAGAAATCCGTTGTTTCTTATGGCAGCGTTCAAATGGGTCTGCTTGAAAAAGGTTTAACATGGATTTCCTTGTTTATCGCACTTGCTCCTATGCTTGGATTTATGGGAACTGTTATTGGTATGATTGGCGCTTTCGATTCTATTCAGGCAGCTGGCGATATCTCTCCTTCCCTGGTTGCCGGTGGTATTAAAGTTGCTTTGATTACAACTGTTTCCGGTCTTATCGTGGCAATTATACTCCAGGTTTTCTATAACTATATTGTCAACAAAGTAGACAGTATTGTCAACGATATGGAAGATTCCTCAATTGCATTAGTAGATATTTTAGTCAAATACACAAAAAATTAATAGTAATATGAACGGTACATTATCAAAAATACTTACCGGGTTATCTGTGTTACTCATTGCTGCATCAGTACTTCTGACAATACTGTTTTATATTAGGAACAGCGGCGTCAATCCTGACGCATCTTTTGAAGTACAAATGAAGCAATTAGGAAGTTCATTGGAATATTTCATATACTGGGGTTATTTCTTACTAATTGCAGCAGCGGGATTTGCTCTGATTTTCCCACTGGTGAAAATGGTTATTAATCCCAAAAGCGCTGTAAAGGCTTTCATTGGTATAGTTATTTTTGCAATCGTCATTTTTATTTCATATTCTTTCGCTGATGATGCAGTGATGAAGATACCAGGATATAACGGACCTGCAAATGTCCCGGAAACGCTTAAATTGACCGGTACAGGAATATTCACAATGTATATTATGATGGCCCTTGCAATCTTCTCTATTTTATATACAGAGATTGTTGGTCTATTTAAATAAAACATGTTTACCGGAAATTTACCGGTAACAAAAAATAGTAATCTTATGGCACGAAGAAAATTAGGAGAAATAAATGCGGGCTCTATGGCCGATATCGCATTCCTGCTTCTTATCTTTTTCCTTGTCACCACAACAATGGACGTTGACTCCGGTATTATGAGGCAGTTACCTCCTTATGAAGAAGAAAAGGAAAAAAGTGATCCGATCAAAGAACGGAATGTTTTCCTTGTTTTTCTCAACAAAAATAACCAGTTGATGGTTGAAGGCGAGTTAATGGAAGGGGTTGATGCTTCAAAAAGACTCACCGAAAGGGTGAAAGAATTTATAAACAATCCGGCTGATGATGTGAATCTTTCGGATGGTGAGTTTTTACAGGATAAATACCAGGAAGCCATTGAGGAAGGTGAAGAAGAAAAAGCTGCTAAACTTAAAGATATGATCGATAAATTCGGCGGAACAACCCGGGTATCAAAAGGTGTTGTCTCACTGCAAAACGACCGGGGGACACAATATGGGAAATACATTGAAATTCAGGATGCTATTGTACGGGCATTTAATGAATTAAAAGATGATTTTTCCAGAAAACATTTTGGTGATTCTTATAACGAGTTGGACGAAAAGGACCAGAAAATGGTCAGGAAAATAATTCCGCTGAGTATCTCAGAAGCAGAACCAAGAAGTATAGGATGATCTTAACAACTAAGAAATTAATGTTATGTCAAAATTTGTAAGAAAAGGAAAAGAAAAAGGGACTCCTGCTATTTCAACAGCCTCGCTTCCTGATATAGTGTTTATGCTTTTGTTCTTTTTTATGGTATCCACTACCATGCGTGAAGTCTCTTATAAAGTGAAAATAACGCTTCCCGATGCAACTGAAATCAAAAAACTTGAGAAGAAATCACTTGTAAGTTACATATATGTTGGTCCGCCTTTGAAATCTTATCAGCAAAAATTCGGAACTGAACCACGTATTCAGCTCAATGATCAGTTTGCTGAACTCGAAGATATTGATCAATATGTCACGAGTGAACGTGAAAAACTGGACGAAAATGAGAGATCATTGATGACTGTTTCTTTAAAAGTTGATGAGTTCACAAAGATGGGGATTGTTCAGGATAT
>CAZVTW010000021.1:26266-27659 GCA_964629805.1 uncultured Bacteroidales bacterium
TATTTATTTTTTGAATTGTGACCCACAATACAAAAATTCTTTTCATCAAACACATAGTAATCATCATCCATGTCTCTGAGAGAAACCATTCCTTCAATCTTATTTTCAACAATTTCAACATACATGCCCCATTCAGTCACACCAGAGATAACACCATCATACACGTGTCCCAGTTTATCCTGCATGTACTCTACCATCTTGTATTTAATTGAAGACCGTTCGGCAAAAGCAGCCTGACGTTCCTTATCTGATGCATGTTTACAGCGTGGTTCGTATTCCGAAGCATTCGCAGATTTTCCGGCTGAAAGATATTTCTCTAAAAGCCTGTGTACCATCATATCAGGATATCGCCTGATGGGAGATGTAAAATGTGTGTAATAATCGAACGATAAACCATAATGCCCAATGTTTTGAGTGGAATATACTGCTTTTGCCATTGCCCTGATGGCAAGCTGTTCAATGATATTTTGTTCATTTTTACCTTCCACTTCATCAAGTAAATGGTTCAATGATACTGCCACATCTTTTGATGAATTCATATTGAGTGTATATCCAAACTTTTTAATAAAATCGGCAAAAGAATTCATTTTTTCGAAATCCGGTTCATCATGTATCCTGTATACAAATGTTTTTGGACTTTTTCCCTCTTTTGGTTTGCCGATAAATTGGGCTACACGTTTATTGGCAAGCAGCATAAATTCTTCAATAAGCTTATTTGATTCCATACTTTCTTTAAAAACCACTTCAAGTGGTTTTCCTTTCTCATCAACTTTCACTTTTACTTCTACCCGGTCAAAATCAATAGAGCCTTCGATGAACCTTTTGTGTCGCAGATGCTGTGCCAACTGGTTAAGGGTTAAAATTTCCTCATGAAGATCTCCCTCTCTTGTTTCTATGATATTTTGAGCTTCTTCATAAGTAAATCGTCTGTCTGAACAAATGACAGTTTTCCCAAACCATTCGTTTAAAACTGTTGCTTTATGATCGAGTTCAAAAACAGCGGAAAAACACAGTTTATCCTCATTAGGTCTGAGAGAACATATCTCATTCGAAAGTTTCTCAGGAAGCATCGGAACGACTCTATCGACAAGATAAACTGAGGTTCCCCTTGAATAGGCTTCTTTTTCAACCAGCGTACCGGTTTTTACATAATGTGTAACATCAGCAATATGAATACCAACCTCCCAATGTCCGTTGTCGAGTTTTTGGATAGAAAGTGCATCATCAAAATCTTTTGCATCAAAAGGATCAATGGTCAATGTTGTTACCTCTCTGAAATCACGTCTGCTTTTTATTTCATGTTCGTTTATTCCGGCCTGAATTTTTCCGGCAGCTTTGTCTACTTTTTCCGGAAAATCATAAGGCAAATCGAATTCCGCCATGATTGCATGCA
>CAZVTW010000022.1:0-21867 GCA_964629805.1 uncultured Bacteroidales bacterium
ACTCCGGTTTAAAATTTCAAAAAGCCTCCGGCATTTCATGTACGGGAGCAGGCCCCGATATAATCGAGGGCAGGCTTGATCTTGACGTTCTCTTAGAGGCACTCATCTATGGAGCCTCATATAATTTCAATGAAATAGAAAATCTGGACCCTTTGCCTTTTTCACTATTCACCCAAATATGGCCGCCAATTTTATCCATAAATTCTTTGCAAAGCAACAATCCTAAGCCTGAGCCCCGTTCATTGGAGGTTCCCCTGGTTGAAAAATGTATATCAAGCCTGAATAGTTTATGGATATTACTTTCATCAATCCCGGCTCCCTCATCAACAACATGCAAATGCACCAAGTCATCTTTAATTTCTGATTCAATTCTGACGCAACTGCCTTTTTTACTGTATTTTATGGCGTTCGAGAGTAGATTTATCAGAATGGTTTGCACCATATTTTGGTCAGCAACAGCGATAATATTTTTTGAAACACTATTTTCCAGCTTCACATGTTTCAATTCTGCCGAATCTTTAAAAACCTTCATGGTATTAAAGACAATATCATAAATATCAATGTTTTCTTTTTTTGCTTTTATGCCGCCAATTTGTGATCTTGACCATTGAAGCAAGTTTTGAAGAAGAAAATATCCCTGCCTGGATGATTGGTTCATTCTTTTTATGAACTCATATTTCTCCTGCTCTCCAAATTCATGAAATTTGTTTATTAACAACTCAGAAAAACCAATCAGTGAATTAAAAGGATTAATTAAACCATGTGATATGATAGAAAAGAATTTATCTTTTGTTGTATTCAGTTCTCTGAGTTGCTGTTCTGATTGACGGAGGGTCTCTTCCATTTTTTTTCTCTTTGTAACATCCCTGGTAATTCCCATAATACCTGTAAATTTACCATTTTCATCAAATAGGGGTGTAGGTCGTATTTCTCCGATTACCTTTGAACCGTTTTTGTGATAATATTCAATCTCAAATGCAGGATAGACAACATCTGTATGCTCTCCTTTTTTGTATTTTTCCAGAAAACTATTATAGACTTTTTTAATTTCCCTGATGGATTCAGGAGAATATCTTTCTTTAAGGCTTAATTTATATCTTTCCTCTGCTTTATATCCTGTCAGGTCTTCTATTGATGGACTCACGTATGTTAGCCGGAGATTTGTGTCGAACATCCAGATGGCATCTGTGGTGTGTTCTGCAATAATTCTGTAGCGTTTTTCAGTTTCACGCAGTATTGCCTCAGCTTTCCGTATCCTTGTGATGTCACGGTATACACTGAGATAATAATTATTATTGTGGAAGTTAAAAGCTGTTGATGTGATCAAAATCGATTTTTTGCCTCCGCTTTTGGTGGTAATTGATTGCTCTGTATGATGAAGCATATTTGTAAGTGATTTAATATCTGAAGACTCAGCATAATACTTTATCTTATTATTGTCGGGTAATATATTTGAAATAAATGTATAATAATTTTGTGTTTCGGTCTTGGAATATCCTGTAATTTGATACATTTTAAGGTTGAATATTTCAAATTGCCCCTGTTCATCCACCAGAGCCAAACCTTCACCAACGGTTTGGATAACAGTATTTAATTTTAAAACATGCTCTTTGTAAGCTTCCTCTATGTTTTTTCGTTTTGAAACTTCTTCTGTCATACCAAGAAACTGAGAGAAATGTCCTGATTCATCTTTTTTTAATCCCATGATTTTTGTATGTATCCAGCTCCAGTTATCATCAATTGTCATTATCTTATATTCCAGGTCTAAGACTTCTTCTTCACGGATATTTTTAAGACGGTTTATAGTTGCCTCCAGATGACCCTTATCTTGTGGATGAAGCATTTTAAAAAATTCTTCGATGTTGGCTGAAAACGGAATATAATTGGGTATTCCCACAGATTTTTGTTGCTTCTTGTTTTTCCAGATAATTTTGTCTCGTTCTATATCGTAAATATAGACCAGTATTGGCATCATCCGCGATATATTTTCTCTGAAACGTATTTCTTTCCTCAGTTCATTTTCCATGTATACCCTGTCGCTGACATCTCTTGAGTTAACTATGATTCCATTGATAGCCGGATTTTTAAACTGATAATTAAATACACTTTCAAGATAAATGAATGAACCATCTTTTCTTTTTCCCCTGTATTGCAAACTGGCTATCCGGCCTTCAACTCCACTGTTTTTGAAAAGAATATTTTTTACTCTTTCATTATCAGCCGGAATTATGATGTCGAGGTAGGATGTGTCCAAATATTTTTTTGGCGATATACCTGTTGCTTTTTTTATTCCGGGACTCATGAATGTGATTATCCCCTCAGAATTAATCACCGTGATGATATCAGAGGAGTAATTAAGCAGTGAACGAAGTTTTTCCTCGCTTCCAATAAGTTTGGAGCTGGTCTCAATAAGTGACCGGTTTACTTTTGAAAGTTCTTTATTGACCCTGTCAAGCTCATTGTTCTGATATTGAATTTTCTCATACTGCTGCCGGAGTCTTAACTCGTCTGTTTTTCTGTCTGCAATATCTTTACATGTAAATAAAATCTCAGAAACATTTCCGGTTACATCAAGTTTAAATGGTATTGCCCTCACATTAAACCAGATCCAGTAGCCATTTTTGTGTCGAATTCGAAGTTCAGATTCATATATTTCATCATCATCATCATTGTTAGTTTGATTTAATGATTGTATATACTCCCTGACAATCGACTGTTCATCCGGATGGAACAGTTCATAAAAAGATTTCTCTTTCAATTCAGAAAAGGTTTGTTTTTCAGTACCCAACAAATTAACAGACCCCTGATTTACCCAGATACATCCAAAAGGTTTGAGTTGCAGGATGAATAATAGTGCAGGTAATGCGTTTGAAATCTGCTCGTAAAAAATATACTGTTCATTCAGCTCTTTTCTAATGTGCTTTTCCTCATCTATTCCCTTAGCAATGCAAAGGATTTGCTCAATTTCGCCGTTTTGACCGCATTCGAATACAACAAACCGGCAAAATATCCATCGCATTGTTCCATTTTTGTGTTTTATTCGCAGTTCTCTTTCTATGAAGCCCTCATTGTCAGATTTCCCTAATTCTTCCGGAAGGTTTGTCATTGAAATTACATCCTCGTTTTGAATCATACTAAGTAATCGCTTCAGCGAAAGATTGAGCCATTCACTGATACTATATCCCAGTAATTCTTTGATATGTTGATTAACCCAATAATTTACCCGGCTTGAGACATTATGGATAGAAATGATGTAAGGAACTGTTTCTGTAATTTTACGGATAAATATATTTTGTTCTTCCAGATTTCTTTTAAAAATTTCTTTATCTGTAATGTCATTAATAACAGCAGCTACATGATTCTCCTGTGGTGAAAAAACAAATGCTTCAAGGTGTTTATCAAATAATGCATCGTAAGTCTCTATACGCTGAGGTTTGTTTTGTTCAAAGACATCTTTGAAAAGAATTTCTTTTTTTTCATTCTTCCCGTCTCCAGGTTCTTTTGACAGAACTTTTTCTTTGAATTCCTTTTTATCAAAACCAGATAACTTTACAAATGCATCATTAAATTCCCGCAATTTATATGTTGTTTTCCCGTTGCCCTTATCTTCAATCTGTTCAAAGATAACACAACCATTCAACATGTTTTCGAAAAGTAAACGATATTTTCTTTCACTATCCAGGATGCTTTCCTCTACAAGGTGCGCTTCAGTCACATTATTTATCTGTACAAGGATACAATCAGGAGTTTCTAGCAACTCATGTTCAATCTGTTTTTTGTAGGCACGAATGTTAATCCATTCCTCAGTTTTATTATCTTGCGGAATGCTGATTTTTGTGGAAAGAACGTAATCTTTACTCAGCTTTTCGTTGTTAAATAGTTCAAATTTGTTTTTTAATTCCTGAAGGAGAATTTTATCTAAATTCGAAGCTAAAAAATTAAAAAAGTTCGTGTTTCTATGCTTTGATTCCTGATAATCAAAAAAATTTGGTAAGGCATTGTTTGACAAAATAATATTAAATTCATGATCAAGAATAAAGGTTAGATCAACACAATGATAAAAAAAGTGTCTGTATATATCTTTCTCACATTCAAGTCTTTTAACTCTTTCCCTTAATATCTTTAATTCTTCTTCAGGAGCATCTGTTTGATTTTTTTTACTCATGTTAGACCGCTTATGCTATTTTTTTATAATTACCATCATTTTTATACAGAAAAAAGCCAATAATTGTTACCCTGGCTAACAGGTTTCTAATCATAAAATTGTTAATTCTAAAAAGGAACTTTTGGTGAAGCGATGATGTGTTCAGTGGAACTTAATAATGTCAAAGACGCTTTTTTTCGATAAAGACAACCAAATCTTTTAATATCGCCGCGCTGTCATAAAGCTGTAAAAAATCTGTTAATGAGTGAAATTATTAGCAAGTTACAAAAAAATAATGATCATTTACAATAATTTGTTGAAAATCAGATGTTGAGTTGCTTGCTCATTTCAGTCCAGTCTTTCAAGGAGTTTTAAAGAAAAACCAATTTCTTCGATTTGTTTCCTGTCAAGGATATCTCCTTCACGTGGTCTTAGGTTAAGTTTAAAAACAATAGCTTTTTGTCCTGGTTTTTGATGGAACTGTATCCTGTTGAGGGTAATATTCTCATCAAAAATATCGCTTAATATTTCAGATGTAGCGCTATGCCCCACTGCTGATATGAAATCATTGTTTTTTATGAGTCGTTTTGCTTCCTGAACAGATATGTCAGAAACTCTGTAAGTCCCGTTTGTTGTGACAATAGGGCCGTTAAATATAGCAACAGGATATTGTTCTTTCATAATGAAACAAAAATAATAATTTTTCAGGAAGGTGTATGAAATTTTTATAAAGAAGTGGCTGCATCTTCGTCTAACCACCACTCAGCTTCTGTTTCTTCCGGATTGACAAGGGAAGCAGGATAATTCTTCCGGCTTTCTTTATGATGAAGGATTTCCCTGACTATTGGCGCCTTGTTCTTGCCTGTCACATGAAAAATAACACGCCCGGCATGATTGATGACTTTTCCTGTCATGGTTACCCTCATTTGACCGGAGACAGGATGTGAAGCCGATGTATAAAAATCAGAATATTGAAACAAACCAATGTTTCCGGGAAATATTGATGCTGTGTGCCCGTCTTCACCCATGCCAAGGAGAATAATATCAAACCGGGGGATGTGATTAACAACAGGTACATGTTTAACAACCTGTTTAGTGTATGATATGGCTTCATTGGCAGGATCATGTTCTCCATCAACAGGATAAATATTCTTTTCGGGAAGGCTAATGTGTGAAAAAAAAAGTCTTTTAGCCTCACCGTAATTACTTTCTTTGGAATGATGAGGTACACATCGTTCATCAACCCAAAAGAAGCGTATCTTTTGCCATACAGGATGATTGGGGAAATAAGCAGATAGATACTGAAAAAGCGATTTTGGTGTTGAGCCCCCGGAAAGTGCAATATGAACAAATTTCTGGTTATCTGATAATTTTAAAGAATAATTCATAATCTCATCACCAAGATTTTTAGCCAGTTCTTCTTTGCCGGAAAAAATAAACGGTTCTTTTTTCATTTTCAGATTACATTATAATTCGCAATATGTTCCGTCATCGACCAGATTTTTACATGGGTATCTCCATGAATGCATCGGTCCGTCAAAATAATTATCAGCAATATCAGGCCCCCATGTTCCGGCCGGATAGCCATAAATTTTAAGTTCTTTATCGTTTTCAAAAGCATCAAGAATTGGCTGAACAAATTCCCAGGCTGATTCAACAATATCGCCCCTGGCATAAAGGGTTGAATCCCCGAGCATTGAGTCAAGCAAAAGCCGCTCATAAGCTGTTGGTAAACGATCGTCGGACAAATCAGAATAATGAAAATCCATATTGACAGTCTGGACATTAAACCCTGAACCGGGTAATTTCATACCAAACTTCAAAAGAATTCCTTCATCAGGCTGTATCCTGATGATCAGCATATTGTGGTCTGTGTTGATGTATTTGAGTGAATGAAAAATATGATGGGGTGTGGGTTTAAAGTGTATTACAATTTCTGTCACCCTTGTCGGAAGTCGTTTGCCGGTGCGTACATAAACTGGAACACCTGCCCATCTCCAGTTATCAATATAAAAATTCATGGCCAGGTAAGTCTCTGTTTTGGAATTGTTATCAACACCTTCTTCTTCTCTGTAACCTTTTAAAAATTTGTTTTTAATGTGCGATGAAGTATATTGTCCACGGATAACAGATTTTTTTATATTCTCGCCATTAACAGGCCGGAAAGACTGATAGACTTTCAAAATTTCATTCCTGATGGCATCTGCTCCGACAACAGCCGGAGGTTCCATTGTAGCCAGCCCTACCAGTTGCAGCAGATGGTTTTGAACCATATCACGCATAGCGCCTGATTGATCATAATATCCACCGCGGCTTTCAACGCCAAGATTTTCTGCAGAAGTAATTTCAATGTACTCCACATAGTTGCGGTTCCAGAGCGGTTCGAATATACCATTTGAAAATCTTGTCACAAGTAGATTCTGAACAGTCTCTTTGCCTAAGTAATGGTCTATTCTGTATATTTGGTGTTCTTTAAAAAACCTGAGAAGATTTTTGTTGAGTGTTTTAGCTGAAGTTAAATCATAACCAAATGGCTTTTCTATGATCAGCCGCTTAAAGGCATGATTATTCTTTTCCTCGTTTAATCCGGCATCAGCCAGTCTGAAAGGGATGATATCATATAATTTAGGGGGTGTGGACAGATAAAACAGGTAATTTCCTTCTGTATTAAAAATTTTGTCCAGTTCAACAAGTTTTGTTTTAAGCGCTTCATATGCTTTGGTTTTATAGGGATCAAGTGGCAGATAATGAAGATGTTTTAAAAATTTTTCTGTGTGACTGTTGCTTGTTTGTTCCGGCAAAAAATCTTTTACCCTGGTGTGAAAATCATTGTTTGAAAGATCAGTCCTGCCCGTGCCAAGTATGACGAAGCCCTCCGGTAAAAGTTGCTGATGATATAATTCAAACAGCGCTGGTACAAGTTTTCTTTTGGTCAGATCACCTGAAGCGCCAAATATCACTATAATGAAGTTATCAGGTTTTTGCATGTAGAATTTTTTAGTATAATAAAGAATAAAATGACCAAATTGTTCACTCTTTTTTTTATCCTATTCTGCTTAATCTTTTTAGGAGTTCCTCATTTTCAATAATTATATTTTTTCCGTCCATGCGGATGATCTTATCATTTTTTAATTCATTCAGGGAGCGTATCAGACTTTTAACAGACATACCAACAAATTCAGCCAGGTCTTTTCTGGCAATATAGTTATAAATAAGATTATTACGCTTATAGAGATCATTCAGATAAAAAATAGCATCAGCCAGACGCCCGTGAACCTGTTTGGTTGCAATTTCAACCGACCGCTTAAAAATAAAATTCATTTCGTTACAATACCACTGAATCAATTTAAGGTGAAGTTCGGAATTTTTAAACATAAATGATTTAAAACGTTCTATTTCAATAAAAGATATTTTAAGCGGGCACATTGTTATGGCAGATAAGTGATGGAATTTATCGCCAAAAAGTTCATTCATACCAATGATATCGCCCGGTGTCGCAATTTTATAAATAAAAAATTTTTCGTTTCCTGCATCTATCGATAATTTGGCGAATCCTTCGTCTACAATACCTAAAAAAGTAGCCGGGGAATTTTGTTTAAAAATAGTTTCGCCTTTTTTGTATTTCACCGGACGAATACTATCACGGAAATAATCCATTGAATGTATCAGGCCGGATAAATCAGATTCATTATTATTCATTATACATCTTTCATTTACAGCAACAAAGAAATATAAAATTAAAAATTATTTATACATTTGTAAAGAAAAATGGACAAATGTCCACACTTAAATTGTCAAAAGACAAATAATCTATACGCATTTCTACCTTTCACCAATGGTCAAATGTTCCATAAAAACTGCTACAAAACCTGCTTTAAAATCGTTAAAAGAAGTAGAATCTGAAAGCAGGAACAAAGAGATAAAAAATAAAAGTTGTAATATATATAAAATTTTGCATTATGGAAACAAAAAACTCAAGGAAAATTTTAATCATTGATGATTCATTTATTAACAATTTGCTATTTTCTGATATTCTTGAAAGAGCCGGTTTTAGTGTTCATACGCTTAATAGCGGTAAAAAAGCGCTGTCAAAAACATTGATTTATAAACCGGCAGTTATCCTGCTGGACATTATGATGCCCGGTGTTGATGGTTTTGAAGTGTTGGAACAACTAAAATCAAATGAAGCGACCAAAGATATCCCGGTTATCATGGTTACGGCAGATTCAAAATACGAAAGCTTCATAAAAGCCAGAAATCTTGGCGCAGTAGATTACATCATTAAACCAATTGGCGCTTATGAGCTTATCAGAAAAGTAAAAAAGACACTGAACGAAGAAGTTGATAAAAAATATTCTACTCCTATGCCTTTTGAGGTTGAGCTTCTCCAAAAGATGTATGCAACAGCCTAAATAATCCGGGAAGGAATGAAACTATTAACTGACAAACTCCGGTAATATCAACCGAAAGCGAAAATTCCAACAATCACGGACTATTGCCGGGGCTTGTTTCTGTTTCATCAAAGAGATGGTAAAGAAGTAAGGTCATTGTAATAATAATTTTTACTATCCTTTGTAAAATTAAAATAATTCCTAAATTTGTAATCCGAACAAAACGATAAGACAATTTTTAACCTAATCATGAATAACGAACATCATCCGAAAATTCTTATTATTGATGATTCTTTTATCAATAACCTCCTGTTTCAGGATATTCTGAAAGAAGCCGGTTTTAAGGTCACTGCATTAAGCAGCAGTAAAAAAGCTTTTTTAAAAGTCAAAGAAAACCAGCCGGACATCATCATTTTAGACATAATGATGCCTGAAGTTGACGGTCTGGCTGTCCTGGAGCAAATAAAAACCAGCGAAGAGACTAAAAATATCCCCATCCTGATGGTTACAGCAGATACAAAATCAGACAGCATGAAAAAGGCACAACAACTTGGCGCTGTTGATTATATCACTAAGCCCATTATTCCTGAGGACCTGGTAAAACGTGTAAAAAAAGCGCTAAAGGATTTTCACGATAGCAATCTACTATAAATTTTTCCTCGCAACGCTGTTTCGTAAAACAGAAACGGACTTCACACATACATACATCAATGCCAGGGTAAAAATAATAGAAGCCCCGGAGGGAATATTGGTATAATACGAAAATATCAATCCTCCTATTGTCCCAACTAATCCTGCCGGGATGGCAATGTAAATTATCCGGCTAAATTTCTTTGTAAAAATATTTGCAATTGTCTGAGGAATCGTCAGTAGAGAAATGACCAGGATAACACCCGACACCCTGATGTTGAGCACGATTGTTAAAGCAACCAGACTAAGCAGCGAGTACTTGATTAGGCCAACCGGCGCTCCATAGGCCCGTGCAAATTCCTCATCAAAAGAAATTGACAGGATATGTCTGTAGAAAATAATGAAAAAGGTTGCCAGGAGGATAACAAGGCCAGCCATCAAATAAAGTTCTGCCGTTGTAATGGCTAAAACGCTTCCAAACAGGTAACTCATCAGATTTGGTGTATACCCGGGGGTGAGGTAGATAAAAATAATTCCAATAGCCATACCCAGGGACCAAAAAATGGCAATGGCCGAATCTTCACGTATATTTGCCTTTTCAGATAAATATGTCAATCCCAGTGCAGAAGCAACACCAAAAACCATTGCTCCGAGAACAGGATTCAGACCCAGGAAATATCCTATACCTATGCCGCCGAAGGATGCATGCGTTATACCGCCGCTAATAAATACAATTCGCCTGGAGACAATATAAGTGCCGGCAATTCCGCATGAGATACTGGCCAGGAAAACGGCCAGTAAAGCACGGATAAAAAAATTATAATTCATCAATTCTATTAATCCTTCCATAATTCAATGCTTTTTTAAAACCCTGTGAGGGACAGGCCCGTGAGTAACCAATTCTATCGGACAATTGTATGCCTTGAGGGCTTCATACGATATCTTGTTAGATGGATGATGGTGCAATGTCCGGTTGACACATGCGATGGTTTTGACATACGATGAAATCATACCAATATCATGAGAAACCAATAATATTGTCATGGTTTTATTCAATTCTGAGAGAATTTCATATAACTCACTTTCAAATTCTGAATCCACAAAAGTATCCGGCTCATCCAGTATCAGCAAAGCAGGTGAACATGCAAGCGCCCTGGCCAGGAATACCCGTTGTTTCTGCCCACCCGATAATTCATTTAATATGGCGTCGCGGAATTTGTTTAAGCCAATCCAGTCTATTAATTCATTGATTTTTTTGCGTTCAGTTTTGGTTATTCGGGTAAAAACTTTTTTCCCTGCTTCCAGACCGGTTAAAATAACATCATATACGGTTGCAGGAAATTTCATGTCAATTTGATTTATCTGGGGAAGATAACCTATGACCGGCTTTTGACCTTTACCTTGATGCATGTTAAATTTGACAACGCCTTTTACCGGTTTTATAAGTCCAAGTATAACCTTAATCAGTGTTGTTTTTCCTCCTCCATTAGGACCGATCACCCCGACAAAATCTTGACTGTGAAGGGTGAAACTAACATTTTCCAAAACAATGTAATTGTTATATCCTGCATAGACATTATGAAGTTCAAGTACTTGATTACCGGGCATATTATTTTAATTTATAAATGAGTCAACTCCTAAAAGTACAATTTTTGTCAAAATCGAGTTTTTTGTAGTTTTTGAGCCGAAGTTAACTATCTGTTAATGAACACCCATAAATTACAAATAACGAAGAGTTTGGCAACAAAGAGGCTTCTCGGAGTGCACTCATAAATGATTACCTAAAATATTACTTATTCTGAGTATTTCCTGCTTCCATTCGTTCGACAAGGGATGTATCCGGAATATGTCTGCTCCTGTTTCTTTTGCAATTACTTTTGCATTTTCGATGTCAAATTCTTTCTGTATGAAAATCACTGATATATCTTTCTTTAAAGCCATATCAATCACTTCTTTAATATGTCTGACCCCGGGAATTTTCCCTCCTGCTTCAATTGATATCTGTTTCAGACTGTAATCTCTGGCATAATAGGTTAATGCCGGATGGAAAATAATGAACTTTTTGCCTTCCTTACCCTGAAGCTTAGCTTGCACAACTAAATCAAGTCTGGTTACCTCACCGGTAAAATCAGCTAATGCTTTGTAAAATTGTTCTTTCCTTGCGGGCGCTAATTCACAAATCGCATGATAGATATTTTCACTGATTATTTTGGCATTTTTCGGCGACATCCAGATATGCGGATCAATACCCCTATGTGCATGTGAATGGTAATGGTCTTCCGCATGTTCATGATCTCCATACATCAATGTGATATTTTCTGACAGATTATACACCGGCATTTCAGGATTTGTTTCCTTTATTTTATCCATCCAGGCAAGTTCAAAACCAATATATCCAATCTTCATATAAGCAACTGATTCCGATAGTTTCTGTAACTGCACAGGAACAGGATCGTATGTTGCCGGGCTGGCTCCGTCAGGAACCATCACGTTGATGTCAAAGGTTTGTCCTGCAATTTTTTCTATAAAATATTTTTGTGGCGTAATACTTACAGTTATAACAGGTTTTTTCCTTTTATTCTTTTCCGTGGAACATGAAACAATAATCATGGAGAACAACAATAAAACGAAAGCTAATCCGGAAATCCATCTGTTTTTAGTTATCTCTTTTGTGAATTTGTCATCCTTCATATCCTGTTTTTAAAATATCATAAAAAAGCCTCTGTGCAATTAATCTATCTTTTTCGGAGGTACCGGGTCATAACCGTGTGTCCCCCAGGGATGGCAGCGTAATATCCTTTTTATACCAAGCCAACTGCCATAGACAGCGCCATGTATTTTTAAAGCCTGTATGGTATATTCTGAACAGGTCGGAACATGGCGGCAGGACTGTGGCAAAAGAGGTGATATGCTTAACTGGTAAAACCTCACCGGTAGTATCAGCAGGTATCTGAAGAACAAACGGATTATTTTTACAATTTTTTGCATCATTTGTTAAGCATTATTTATAAGCCAACGGACAGCTATAAATACAGTAGCCGCCTCCACTGTCACCCGTTAAAAGCATAAAAGTTTCAATTATCTACGTTCCCACCCACAAAGCAACAGCGGTTATTGGATTTATAGCATGTTAGGTTTTCGTGGCATTTTTCTCGATTCCAATTTCAATCCCTGTTTTTTGAATCTCATAAGCAAAGGGGTTCATATTTGTAAAATCAGATTCTCCAATTGGGTGTGGCTCAATTCTTAAATCAATTTTTCGTCTCAACCTCATTAATTGCATCTGTATCGCAAAAAAATCATTCATATTACCTATTACTACTGCAATATCAATGTCGCTATCTTCCTTGTCTAATCCTTTTGCACAAGAGCCAAACAAATAAGCTTTTTTCACATCTAAATCATGTGGTAATAGCTTTATGTATTTCGAAGCTGTATCTATAATTGATTTCTTAACCATTTCTTATTTTTTCAATTCTATCCAACCAGATATCTGTAAAACCACTACAAAGGTATAATGTTTATGACAAATAAAAGGTGACTGAAGAAAATATATCATGCGATGTACGAAAATGGGATATAAAGTGTACGAAAATGAACATTTTTATTAATAATTTTATATCTTTGAAGTCATGATTCATTGAGCGTTACAATATTTTTGTCATTATATCTGCTTTTTAAAATACTGTATTTCAACATATTTTGGTTTAGAATGCAGTTTTTCATCTCACAGATATAAAACATTGTATTTACGTGGCATGAATTTTTCATTACGGATAAGTTTAGAACGAATAATAAGGGTTTGATGCAATATTAACTGCACAGAAAATAATGTCCGGGGTATTTTGTTTCAGGCCCTATCCCTTATCATATCAAACTGCAAACACATTCAAACAAAACAAATATGTCAAAAAAAGAAGGAAAAATTCTGGCGGTCGATGATAATGCCGATATTTTATTTGCATTAAAATTACTGCTGAAACCACATGTTGAATTGATAGATACAAAAGAGGACCCGGAAGAGATTCCTGCGCTGATAAAAAAAACATCTTATGATGTCATCCTGTTGGATATGAATTTCACCAAAGATGCTATTAGCGGGAAAGAGGGATTTTACTGGCTGGAAAGGATTTTAGAAATAGACCCTGATGCCATTGTCATTTTCATTACTGCTTATGGTGATGTTGAGAATGCAGTGAAAGCGATTAAACATGGTGCAACTGATTTTGTTCACAAACCCTGGCAAAACGAAAAATTGCTGGCCACAATCTCTTCAGCCATTAAACTGAGAAGGTCAAAACTTGAAGTTGATGAACTAAAGCTTAAGCAACGCGGATTGCAGGATATTCTGAATCCCCCGTTTGAGAATTTTATTGGCACTTCGGATGAAATGCTGGAAGTTTTTGAAAGCATCAAAAAAGTTGCCGCTACTGATGCCAGTGTGCTTATTCTCGGTGAGAACGGTACAGGGAAAGAACTTGTAGCTCGTGCTATACACCGGAATTCACTCCGAAAAGATGAGGCTTTTATCAGCGTAGACCTGGGCGCTATCACGGAATCCATATTTGAAAGTGAGCTCTTCGGACATATGAAAGGCGCTTTCACAGACGCTAAAACCGACAGGCCCGGCCGGTTTGAAATAGCATCAGGAGGAACAATGTTTTTAGATGAAATCGGCAATCTTTCACCACCACTTCAGGCCAAATTGCTGACTGTTCTGGAACGCCGCGAAGTGATCAGGGTAGGCTCCAATAAGCCCAAACCCATTGACATCAGGCTTATATGTGCTACCAATATGAACATCAACCAAATGATTGCTGAAGAAAAATTTCGCGAAGATTTATTGTACAGAATTAACACTGTTGAGATTCATATCCCGCCCCTGAGGGAAAGAGGTGAAGACATCGATCTGCTGGCAAGTCATTTCCTGCTGCAGTTCTCCAACAAATACAAAAAAAACGTAAAGGACATCAGTGCTGCAACCCTGAAAAAACTGCGTCAATACAACTGGCCCGGAAATGTGCGTGAACTTCAGCATGCCATAGAAAGGGCTATTATCATGACCGATAACCGGGTTTTGCAACCGGATGACTTTCATTTGTCCCCTGGTAAAGGAGCTAAAGCTGAAGGATTTGAACTTGAATCTTACAACCTCGAGGAAGTTGAAAAGAAAATTATTCAAAAAGTCCTCAAAAAACACCAGGGAAATATCAGTTACGCAGCCAAAGAACTCGGACTGACCAGAACATCACTTTACAGAAGAATGGAAAAATATGGGCTTTAAAAATTTTAAACTGAATGTACTTTTCAGGGTCATTTTGTTAACCGTATGCATTTTTATATTTGTGTACCTGTTTAACAATAAGTCATTTTTCATTACCCCTGTCATTTTTGCGGGTGTTATCATTTACCTGGTTTATAACCTCATTCATTATGTTGAAAGGACAAACAGGGACCTGACCGGTTTTCTGCAGTCTATCAGGTTTGGGGATTTCACCCGAACATTTAAAGCCAATAAACTCGGTGGTTCATTTGACGATGTTCAAAAGGCATTTGACGATGTCATTGCTGACTTTCAAAAGATACGCGCTGAAAAAGAGGAACATTATTTTTATCTTCAGAATGTCATTCAGCATATCGGTATTGGTATAATCGCTTACCAAAAAAGCGGGGAAGTAGAATTGATCAACAATGCTGCGAAAAAAATATTCCAGGTGTATAATCTGAAAAATATCAATTCACTGAATTCCTGGAGCCGGGAGATGACAGAGACACTCCTCAGTATAAAGGCAGGAGAAAATGCCCTGATAAAAGTACAGGAAGAAGATGAATTCCTCCAACTTTCGGTTTATGCCACTGAATTTAAAGTGAGTGAGCGCAGTATTATCCTTGTTTCAATCAAAAACATACAAACTGAGCTGGAAGAGAAGGAAATGGAGTCCTGGCAAAAACTTATAAGAGTTCTGACACACGAAATCATGAATTCAATTGCCCCTATTGCTTCTCTTACCTCTACTGCAAACATTATGGCAGAAGAAATAGCAGAGGCTGCCTCAGACTCAGGACAAAGTGCTACAGACATTGATATGATTTCCGATATACAGCACGCCCTTAAAACCATTCACAAAAGAAGTACAGGTTTAATACACTTTGTTGAGACTTACAGAAACCTGACAAAAATACCCAAACCCAATTTTTCCATTTTTCCTGTTAAAAAAATGTTTGATAACATTTACGACCTGCTCGAGGTTGAATTGAACAAAAAAAATGTGGAATGTGTCATTGACATTAAACCCCCTGGGCTTGAACTGACAGCAGATGAACAACTTATTGAACAGGTTATCATAAATCTGCTTAAGAATTCAATTCATGCAGTTGATAATCAACCTGATGCTACGGTTCAACTCAGGGCTTTTCTCAGTAAACGGGGCAGGGTTACTATCCAGGTCATTGATAATGGTAAAGGCATTATCCAGGAAGTTCTGGACAAAATTTTTATTCCGTTTTTCACAACAAAGCCAAATGGCTCCGGTATCGGACTGAGTCTTTCAAAGCAGATTTTAAGGCTTCATGGTGGCGCTATCACCGTCAAGTCAATCCCGGAAAAAGAAACTTGTTTTACCATTACCTTTTGATTTTTTTCCGGCAATGGTTAATGTTTTCTATAATAGATTCATTAACTGACAGATAAGGATACTAAAAATCTTTGAACAATTCATGATATTTGCTAAATTTAGATTATTTTTGATAATTATTTTTTTTATTAACCGACTATTATTTCAATTATGGAAAGGAAAGATTCTACAAGAATATTCAGGGTGACAGCATATCTCATCTTCATAATCGCTGTGACGTTTATCATTATTATTGCCAAAGGATTTCTGTATCCCATAGCTTTGGGAATTTTATTCGCCTCATTACTTTTTCCCATTGCAAACCTGCTTGAAAAAAAGCTTCGAATTCCACGGATTCTAAGCAACCTGTTGACCATTATTATTGGAATTGTGTTTATCGTTGGCGCTTTTGAATTGATATACAACCAGTTTCGCGGTATCGTTTCCGATTTACCGGCACTAAAAAGAACTGCTTTAGATAATCTGGATGCTTTAAGTGATTTTATTGAAGAAACCTTTGGGATGACACAGATAAAGCAAAAATCCTATCTAAAGGATATTGTTTCAAATATGTTTGACAGTTCAAATCCCTTTTTTAAAAATGCATTTACAGCCACAACAGGAACCATTGTGCGAATTGTGCTTCTGCCTGTCTATGTCTTTTTTATGTTATACTATCGTGATAAGTTTTATGATTTTATTATCAGTATAGCTAAACCAGAAGCCCGTCAGCGCGTCGAAGAAGTATTAAAACAAGTTTCAAATGTGACAAAGCATTATATGGGCGGTGTTTTTATTGTTGTGTGCATTTTGTGTGTCATCAATTCTTTTGCTTTTTATCTTGTTGGGCTTAATTATTTTATTTTTTTTGGCATACTGGCTGCCATCTGCAATTTCATACCATATTTCGGCACCATACTGGGATTTTCTTTTGCCCTGCTTTTTGCTATGATTACAGAGACAACCCCAAATGTTGCTATCGGTGTTGTTATCAGCTTTTTTATTATCCAGTTTACCGAGAATAACATTCTCACGCCCAACATTGTCGGGGGAAATGTAAAACTGAATCCCTTCATTATCATCCTGAGCCTGATTATTGGTGCGATGGTATGGGGAATACCCGGAATGATTGTCATTGTCCCGACGATGGCTGTATTGAGAATTATTTTTGAACATGTGGAAGGATTCCAACCCTATGCTTATTTGCTTGGTATTGAAGGCACAGAAAAACACTCCCTGACCCTGAAAAAAATCAGACGTTTGTTTGGGGTGCAAAATAAAACTCAAAAATAGCAGATTTTACGAATTAGACACATAGAAATTAATCACATAAATTATTAACCCTTAGCTGAATTTTAAGAGTCTCTCAACAATTTTTATTTCACTAACCCGCAAAGCCCTGTTTTTAAACAGAGTATAACATCCTAATTTTTAAAATGCTTCACTTTGAAAAGACGAGGATATTTCGTATCTTTTTCAACAGAAACCTGAATTTAGCGATTACCTCAAAAAGTTCAGGACCATATTTAATTAATCAACGTTTAACTTTTAAAAAGAACAAGTTATGCCTTTAAACAATCCGTCTCAAATGACATTATGGTTCCCTTACACTGATGTGGTAAAACAGGGAACAGACAGAAACATTGAAATCAATGTGAAAGTTCCGGACAACTACAACCTGGGGCAAACTGACATTTATGTCAATTACACCACAACCTGCGTGCTTTTGTTTGTGAATTTTGAACAGGACAAACAAGCAACTCAGACAGGTGAAAAGGTTGTAAGCTGCTCTAAATTACTCACCCAAAAACCATCAGGCGGCAAAATCCTGACCACTGTGATTTATGGTGATCCTACGGCAGGGGAGAGTGGAGAAGATGATTGGAATGGTGATGATAATTAAAGAATTTTTTTAGTCAGTAGAAAACCCTGGCCGAACACACCAGGGTTTTATTATTTTAATTCGTTTAAAGTTATTAACTTTGATTTCCTCTACTTTTTAACCAAATAGAAATGAAGTCAAAAAACATATTGAGAACTCTTTTGGGTTTCATTTTTTTCACCCTGGGTTGTACAGATTTTAAAATAAATGAGCATTCAAGTCAAAAATCCGATGTAGAAGACATTTCGGATAGTGTTAAGATGTTACTGAAGAAAGGGAACATACAGACAAACAATAACCTTGATTCAGCTTTCAATTACTACCAAAAAGCTTATGATGTATCAATACAAAACTCATATATCCCGGGAGTACAAAAATCGCTTGATAATTTGCTCAGGTTACATTATCTGACAGGTAATTTTGCTATCATCAATAAGTTTGAAGCCTCTATAAAAAGTCAATTAAAAGGAGATTCTCTTCAACAGATTCTTCCTTTTGTTTGGTATTATCAAGCAAAATCATTTTTTTTTCATGCACAATATGATTCATCAGATTATTATTCACGCCTGGTTTTAAAAGGAGCTGAAAAGTATAATATGCTTGATCTTTATACCAGAGCATTACTTCGTATATCAAAAATTCACCGGAAATTCAGAAACATGGACAGTGTAAAAATATACCTGTCTCTTGTTGAACAAAAAATAAAAAATAATTTTAATGAATCTGCATTCAGGGATTTGTTATGGCATAAAAGCATTTATCATGGAATACAACAACAATATGATTCATCCTTTTTTTTTCTCCATAAGGCATATGAAATATCCGATAGATTGAGAGACAGTATTAGTATGTCTGGTATATTAACAACCTTTTCATCGATTGAAAAGAACAAAGGTAATTATAAAAAAGCGATGCAGCATATATTTCATTCGATACAAATGATTGATCAGCTTAATTGCGAATATATCCTGGCAAATAGATATTCAAAGCTCGGTGATGTATTGAATGATTTAGACGAATACGACCAGGCATCCTATTACTATAATAAGAGTCTTGAGATATATCAGGAATCAGACATGATATCCAGCTTACCGCTTATTAAAGTTAAACTGGGTGGGATTTATATTCGAAAGAAGGAATATAACATAGCCAGCCAATATATTAAGGAGGCCATTGATTTGTTTCAACAAACAGGACAACAGATGGGTGTGGCAAGCGCTTACCATAACATGGGTTTGCTACAATATAAAAATAAAAAGTATAAAAAAGCATTGCAGGCATACATAAAATGTTTGCAAATTTATGATTCACTTGATTATACATCACAGGTATACCCCATTTTTAACAATATTGGCGCCACATTTTTTTTTCTTGGCGATTACCACAAAGCCCTGGAATATTATTTCAAAACCCTGGAGAAGGCAAAAAAAAAATCTGATAAAGAATATTTGTGGCGTTCTTATTTCAACATTTCAGAAGCCTACGAATACCTTGGCCAGCACAAAAAAGCCCTGAAATACTACAAGCAATATGTTTCAGTCAAAGACAGGATACTGGACGAAACCAAAACCAGGCAGATAGCAGAGATGCGTGAGAAATACGAAACAGGACAAAAAGAAAAAACCATTAAAATTCAACAATTGGAGATTTCTCAAACCAGGTTTCAACGAAATGTTGGGTACGGCGCAGTGGCAGGCCTCTTATTGCTGGCGCTACTAATTATTTCCTATATCCTGCACAAACGCAAAACCGAACGCGCCCTGTTGCTGCAGGATAAAAAGATTAAAGAACAGGAAATAGATAAGCTGGTAAAAGAAAGTGAGATAAAAACCATTAATTCACGCCTGGATGGCGAAGAAAAAGAGCGTCAGCGCCTGTCCAAAGAGCTGCATGACAACATCGGTGGCACCATGTCGCTCATCATGATGAATTTTGAACAACTGGCCGGTCATGTCCGGGAACTTAAAAATGGCGCTTTTACTGAGAACCTGGGGCGGCTTAAATCGCTCTACCAGGAAGTCAGGGATATTTCCCATCAGCTGGGCGGCAGTGTGCTCTTCAGGTTTGGTCTTGTCCCGGCGCTGGAAGATTTGGTCAACTCGGTCAATAATTCGGCCAGGCTGCATATTGAATTATACATATTCGGCAAAGCTGTGAAAATGGACCAGGAAAAGGAAACTTCTATTTTCAGGATTGTGCAGGAAATCATCACCAATGCCATGAAACATGCACAAGCCAAAACATTGTTCCTTCAGTTCAATTTCAGCGAAGAAGACCAAACAGTCGACATCACAGCAGAGGATGATGGCAAAGGATTTGATGTCAGTTCAAAACGGCTTTCAGGCAGCATGGGGCTTGAAAACATCAAAAACAGGGTGAACGGGTTAAACGGTCATCTGTCAATAGAGTCAGAAAAAGATACAGGAACTACTTTTATCATCAGTGATATACCGTTTAATTCCCGGTCTGCGGTGTCCATTCATCAAACCGTATAAAATCAGGAAAAGCATCTTTTTTATAGATTGATTCGTTCAGGAAGAGTCGCATGGCCTCCTGAATCCCCTCTGTAACGCTCGGGTGGGGGTGAAGTACCTTGGTAACTTCCCTGATGCTGTTTCCCTGGTTAATCAAATGAGCTACACTCACAATGAAAGCAGATGCCTGCGGGCCGGCAGCTCTCATTCCCAGAATTTTATCCTCTCCATCGTGGCTGACCATGATTTTCACAAATCCATCGGTGTTCCGCATGGCTATTGTCCGGCTTACCAGCTTGTTGCTATACCAACAAACGCGGTAGGGAATACCTTTTGCCCGCAACTGTTTTTCATTCATTCCCACAGAGGCCAGTTCAGGTGTAAAAAACATAAGTGTTGGCATATATGAATAATCCGGGTGATATTCCCTGTTTTTATAAATACCGTCTACAGCATATCGCCCCTGGTGTTCTGCAATATTATATAATTGCCCCTTTCCGATAATATCTCCGGCAGCAAAGATATGACACTTGTTTGGATTATTTTCCAGCATGCAAACATTGTTAATATCCAGTGTTTTGTCTGGCATTGGGGTAATGTCCACATTTTCGAGGCCCAGATTATCAGTGTTTGGTTCCCTGCCAACTGAAATAAGCACAACGTCCACTTCAATGACCCTGCTGTTTCCGTTGTTATAATCCAGGATGACCTGGAGGTAAGGCCCGTCGCGCCGTATTGTTCTCAGGTTGGCTGTATGATGCACAATAACGCCATTCGCTTCAAGACTTCGTGAGACAAAATCACTCACATCATCGTCTTCATAGGGGATAACCCGGTGTTGCCTGTCAATAAGATGTACCTCTGTTTGTCTGAAATTGGAAAAAATAGTGGCGTATTCACAACCGATGATACCTGAGCCAATAATCATCATTCGTTCCGGAAATTCATGAAGGCCAAGAACCCCGTCACTATCAATAATGCTTTTCTGATCTATTTCAATGCCGGGTAGTTGTCTCGGGCGGGAACCGGTGGCAATGATGAAATTTTTACCCTGTACATATTCTGTCGTCTCTTCATTTTCGACAGAGACAGTTGTTTTATCAACAAACCGGCCTGCCCCGTATTTTAATGTCAGTCTCCCTTTTTCCGACCGTTCTTCAGAAAAAGTTTCAATCTGTGAGTACATCTGGTACTGTTTAAACTTGGCAGCGCGGATAACTGTTTTTTTTACCTGGCTAAAGTCAACAGTCAGGCCGCTTGCACGGTATCCTCTATCGACAGAAGCAGCTACAGCAAAATCCTTTGACAGCTCCCACATTGTTTTTGATGTGAGCGCTCCGTTCATAATTCCGACACCACCAAGGTGCTTTTTTTCTATGAGCAAAACATCTTTCCCGTAATCATAGGCTTTCATGGCTGCTGCAAATCCGGCAGGACCACTTCCTATAACAATCAAATCAAACTTTTTCATCATATTTTATGGCGCAGGCTCATTTACAAAAACTTGAAAAGTACAATCAAAAAGGTAATAATCGCAAAGCCAATGCTCATAAAGCGGAACATCATTACAAATTTTGAGTTCATATCCTCAAAACGCTTATCCACGGCTTCAAAACGCTTATCCACGGCTTCAAAACGCTTATCAATATGTTTATATAAATCTTCAAAACGCTTATTCACGGCTTCAAAACGCTTATCCACGGCTTCAAAACGCTTATCAATATGTTTATAT
>CAZVTW010000022.1:21967-27341 GCA_964629805.1 uncultured Bacteroidales bacterium
AAATCTTCAAAACGCTTGTCAACAGCTTCAAAATGCTTTTCCATCATTTCAAAGCGTTTTTCCATCATTTCAAAACGCTTATCTACCTGTATAAAACGTTTTTCCATGAGGTTAAATCCTTCTTTGAGGCTGGATACAATATCATTTGTATCTTTGATGTATTGCGTTTTGTTTATGATATTGTCAGTAAATAACAAAACAAACCTGTGCAATGAGTTTTTATCTTTAACTTCAAAGGCATTTTCAAGCTCCTGCTCGATTATTTCAGATAAATTTTCCATAAGTGACGTATTTTTACAAAGATATAATTTCGAATCCAAACATAAAAGAATTATTAAAATAACGCAGGATTGTCCTGATATGTTTCATTTAGGCTTTGAAACGAAACGTCAATACATTGAGAGAGCCTTTGAAAAAATCGATTTAATTCTGATTGACAGCAATGTATTTATGCACCTTGTTGAGTAAATCTTTAGAAGAAATGAATTTTGGTATAAAATCATCGAAGCCGGCATTGAGCAAATTATCCCTTTCACGAATGAGTGTAAAAGCCGACTGGGCAATCACAGGTGTTTTTTTTAACAGTTGTTTGATTTCCCTGTAAGTCTCAAAACCATCCATACCAGGCATCCTGATGTCCATGAGTACAAGATCAATGTCCTGGTCCTGTTTGCAAATCTCAACAGCCCTTTCACCGTCTCTGGCCCAGATAAGCTGTACGCCTGTGTGTGCAAAAATATCCCTCAGATAAACAAATGACAGTTCTTTGTCTTCAACGATAAGAATTTTTTTATTCGGCCATTTCAGGGTTTTAATATCATTGGAACTTTCATCAGGTTCTTTTTTAACGGATTGTTCGACAGGTACAGTAAAATAGAAGGTTGTTCCCTTAAGCGGTGTTGATTCCAGCCAAATCTCACCCCCAAGCATTTCAATGATTTTTTTGGAGATAGACAGGCCGATGCCGGCGCCACCATAAATTCTGAGCTTATTATCCTCAATTTTCCTGAAGGGATCAAAAATGATATTGATTTTATCCTCACAAATACCAATGCCCGTATCCCTGACATAGCAGAGTAATTTTTTGCCGTCTTCATCAATACGGCATCCAAATTCTATATATCCTTCTTCTGTAAATTTGAGGGCATTATTTAGTAAATGTGCCAGAACCTGTTGAATTTTTGATGCATCAGACCGGATAAGGATATTCCTGATATTTTCGGCGGCATTTAACCTGATATCAATATGCTCTTTGTTCACTTTTTCCCTGGCTGACTTAAATGAAAGGAATAAATCCCTGAGCAATTTATCAATATGAAAATGGTTATTTTCCAATTCTATTGCTCCAACTTCAATTTTGGCAACATCAAGGATATCATTAATAAGAGATAATAATGATCTGGCGCTGTCCTGAATCTGGGAAATATATAAATGTCTGTCATTCTTTTCTAGTGTATCGTCATCAAGTAAACTTGAAAATCCGATAACAGCATTCATTGGGGTCCTGAGTTCATGTGAGAGGTTGGTTAAAAAAGCTGATTTCAGTTTTTCGGCTTCATTTGCCCTTTCTTCAGCAATGCGCAATTCTTCAGCCCGATGTTGTAAGAGTTCATGCAGGTAATTCAATTGGTTATCATACAAAACATGTTGTTTTTTATATTTTGATATGTCATAACCCGTTACGATGACCAGCTGAATATTTTCGGCTTTTAAAGGTGAATAGAAAATTTTAAAAAATCTCTCCTCATATGTTCCGGTCCCGTAGCAATATTCTTCTTCAAGTGTAAGGTTGTTTGTGTTTGCTTCTCTTATTTTGTCAGGTTGAACAAATCTGGAGATATATCCACCATGTGGATGATTTTTAGTTCCGGAATTACTATACTCACATGCAAAATTATCCGGATTGAACATATAAACCGGTAACGGAAATTCACTCAGCAATATCTTTAACTGAGTTGTTAAAAAATGTGATATCTCCTGGCTCTTTAAATAAAGATTCCCTGAATTATCTTCATTTTGACTCCTTAATTGTTCCCTGAGCCTCGCATTTTCCTGTCTCAGAAGTTTAATTTTCTTGTCTTTAGAATTTCTACTGAAAAAATTCAACATGTATTTTTCTTTTAATAAGGGCTTGTGCCAGCAAAAAAAGTTGTATATTTAACAACTATCAAAAAAGGTTCCAAGATTAATAAATCTGCATGCATAAATCCTGAATATTTAGATAATCAGCAGTTAATATGCTGAGCGGGCATAACATGACTTTTCAAAACACAATAAACTGCTTATTTGTAGTCGGTTATGGTTTTTAAAAAAAACGCAAGTTATGCCCAGTCCAAGTATATTCATGAGTCTTTGAAAGGTAAATCTAAATTCTCTTAATGACCTTCCTTGCCTTTTACTTTAAATTTATCGCCTGTCTCTTTGATTAATTTTCTGTACCATTCCTCTCCATACCCGGGTTGCTCAAGTTTTGGATTCTGCTTTCCTTCAACCTTTTCTTTCACATTTCCATCCATGTATTTTGTAAAAAGGTATTTGTATAGTTCTTTCCATGTTTGGAGTGTAATCTCAGCCTGATTGACTGAATACTCCGTTAAAAAATCACGGGCAAGTTCCGGGTTTTTTTTGTGAAGTTTTGTAGCGGCAGCATCAATAGCAGGTGAGTAATCAATAAATTTATGTTCAAGCTTTTTCTGTACATCTCGTATTTCAGGGATCATATAACTATATCTTGTGTATGCGAAATTCGAAACCTGGTTGAATACCCAAAAGGCGGCATCCTCTGAGAATTCCATCATACTGCCATTCCCAACAGCATATGGTCCGGGCGCTCTTTTAATGCTACAGTAAATTGGTACATACACTGTGCTGTAGGAATCATCAACACCAAACCATAAAATTCCGCCGACAGGGTCAGGAAGAGATGATCGTGACTGGGTAACAAACGAAAACCCTGTTTGTTGTGTCGATACGGCGCGTTCATTGAAGTATGTCACACTATCAACTTCCCAGTATAGAGGTCTCCACCTGTAAGGATTTTCAAAAGGACCGGCGCCAAAATCTTTGGTCATATCCATTTTAGTGCTTTCATAATGGTCACGCATCAATTCCATGACATCATAAACAGAAAGTTTTTTATCCGGTTTTATCCATAATGGCATCCTGTTTTCAAAATTTTCGCCCATAGCATAATTTTCATATTGGCCCATATCGTCATTGACCCTGTTAAAACCGGCCCAAACACGTGCTTCGCAAAACCTGGCGCCTCCGAAGTCCAACGGGGCGTAGGCGTCACAAAAACTGAAATCCTCATCATCGCCCTCAAAATATCCCATTTCCCTGGCAAAAGAAATAACATCATCCGAATACAGGCAGTTCTCAGGATCATCAAGCGGGAAAGTTGAAATCCGGGCCTGATTAGCATGTCCGCAAATATATCCGTCAGGTATCCGGCGGGCAACCCAAACAGCGCCTTTATTTTCATTGACTGTTTTTTTGTTTCTGCCACGACCTTTTTCGACAAGTTTTGTTCCTTTGCCAATCATTTCCATGATCCAGACTTCATTTTTGTCCGATATTGAAAATGATTCTCCTGTGCTGTAATAACCGTATTTTTCCACAAGACCGGTCATTACCTTAATTGCCTCCCTGGCACTTTTTGCCCGCTGAAGTGCCAGGTACATCAGGCTCCCGTAGTCAACAATACCGGTGGTATCCTGAAGTTCTTTGCGGCCTGTAAATGTTGTTTCGCCAATGGCAACCTGGTGTTCATTAATATTACCCACAACCGTATATGTATGGGTAACCTGATCAATTTTTCCGAGATATTTACCTGTATCCCATTCATACACATCAACCATTGTTCCTTCGGGATACTTTTTAGAAGGCCGGTAATAAAGCTCCCCATATAAAACATGGGAGTCTGCGGCATAGGTTATCATCACCGAACCATCAGTTGAGGCTCCTTTTGTTACAAGAAAATTTGTACATGCATCTCCGGTTTCTGAAACCAGGGAGAAAAGTATCAAAGATAAAACTGTTATTATTTGAAATTTATTCATATGCTTTATTTTTTACAACATTAAATTGACTAATTCCTTGTAGTCTTGTTCATCCAAATGATGTACCAGACCACTGACTTTATTTTCTTTCATTAAATCAATAATTTCATTACTTTTTTCTTTTCCGATATGTATTTCAGATAATCTCACAGGCGAAGAAACGGAGCGGAAAAAATTTTCAAGATAATGAATACATACCTCTGGTTTGTCAATGTCAAAAAGATGTCTTCCCAGGTCAGAAATTTTCTCACCCAGTTTATTCAAATGGATTTTCATCCAGGCAGGATATGCAATTGACAGGCTTGCACCATGCGGTGTATCATAGAGGAATGATAATATGTGTCCAATGCCATGAACGCCCCAGTCTCCATAGGTTTTGCCAAACTGGGTGGTACCGTTCAGCGCCAAAGTTGCAGCCCACATGATGTTGGCACGGTAGTCATAATTATGAGGTTCCTCCAAAACAAGCGGTGCATATTTCATTGCTTCTTTAATGATAGAATAAACAATCCTGTCAGTCAGACCAGCCTCTCCAAGTCCAAAAAAGTTTTCCAGCGAATGGGCAATTAAATCAACAATACCATAAGCTGTATAATTTTTTGGTACAGAAAAAGTGAATTGCGGATCAAGAAAAGAATGTTTTGGGTAAATCAACTTGTTGTTAAAGCCAATTTTTTCCCTGCTTTCCGTATCCTGAAGAACAGCAACCGGATTCATTTCAGTACCGGTGGCTGCTAATGTGAGCACGCAGAGAAGAGGAACAGCCTCTTTGGGCTCAACCTTCCCTTTCATCACATCCCATGATTTATAATTACCCGGAATGCAAAGAGAAAGTATTTTTGATGAATCGATGACTGATCCGCCGCCAATCGCAACAATCACATCAATATTGTGTTTCAGACCCAATTGTGTTGCTTCATCAACATCATTTGTCACCGGGTTTGATTTTATTCCTGAATACTCAATTGTTTCAATACCTGAATGATGTAGTTGCTTTTTGACAATATCCAGGTATCCGTGTTTCACAACAGAGCCTTTCCCGTACACCAGCAATGCTTTCCTGCCGTAAACAGAGCAAGTATCCCCGATTTCATTTGTCACATCTTTTCCAAAATGCAAATGTACCGGATTAAAAATGTCAAAATTTTGCATGATATATTATTTTTTCTTCTGTTTTAATATTCGGACAATATTTCCAGCGCCAATGTATTCAAGCTCATCAAATTGAAACCTGCTGATGAAAATCCCCCTGCCGTTCAAAACAAACAGGTTTTTTCCTATTGTTGGATTAGGCAATGACTGCCAGTCAAAAC
>CAZVTW010000023.1:0-26672 GCA_964629805.1 uncultured Bacteroidales bacterium
AGCACATTTCAGTGTTTCGTTACGATTTCATTTTAGAAATTTAGGTATAATTTAAACCTTAATGATCATAACATGGAAAGAAGGAATTTTCTGAAAAAATCAATAACAGCAGGATTTGCTGCTTCAGCAGTCTTGTCAGCGGGCAAATTAGCGCAATCACTTGGAAAAGGTAATCTTACAGATGAAAATTATGATTTAGTTGCCATAAAGGGGGGCGAACCTGATACAATGTTCAATAAAGCGATTGAAGCCTATGGAGGCATGAGCCGTTTTGTTAAAAAAGGACAAACCGTTGTCGTAAAACCCAACATTGGCTGGGATGCTACCCAAGAGCGAGCTGCCGATACAAATCCGGCGCTGGTTAAAAGGGTTATTGAGCACTGTTTGAATGCCGGCGCAAAAACAGTGTATGTTTTTGATCATACATGTAACAACTGGGTGAAATCATACAGAAACAGCGGAATAGAAAAGGCGGCTAAAGATGCCGGCGCTAAAGTCGTACCTGGCAATTCGGAATCAAATTATCAACATGTGGAAATTGATAATTCAGGTGTTCTCAAAGAAGCTAAAGTGCATGAGCTTATTCTTGATGCAGATGTTTTCATCAACATACCAATTTTGAAACATCATGAATCTGCCAAATTGACAATCTCAATGAAAAATCTCATGGGTATTGTCTGGGACCGTGGCTTCTGGCATAAAAACGGACTGCATGATGCAATTGCTGAATTTCCGCTTTGGAGAAAACCTGACTTAAACATTGTGGATGCTTACCAGGTTATGAAAAGAAACGGTCCAAGGGGAGTTTCCGTTGAAGATGTTGTTAAAATGAAATACCAGTTGATTTCTACTGATATTGTTGCTGTGGATGCTGCTTCGGCTAAAGTGTTTGGTATGGAACCGGCGGATGTTAATTACATTAAAAAAGCGTATGACCTCAATGTCGGAAATATGAATCTGGATGAATTGAAAATCAAACGGATTGCTGTTTGATGAACTGTTGATTTACAAATTCCCTATGAGTTATAAAACATTAAAAATTATCCGGGTTGTTGTAGGTTTGATATTTTTTCTGGCAATCACTGCATTATTTGTTGATTTTAGAGACCTGGTACCGGAAAGGTTTATGAAAAGCGCTACTTTCCTGCAATTTGTACCATCTCTCCTGAAATTTATCACAATACAAGGCATAGCAGGAATCGGTTTTATTCTTGTACTAATTCTGACTGTCCTCTTTGGACGGGTATATTGTTCAACAATTTGCCCTTTGGGAATTATGCAGGATATCATCAACTATTTCAGTCAGAAATTGAAGTCAAAAAAAGCAAAACGCTTTCACTTCAAAAAACCACTTAATGCCATCAGGTATCCGGTTTTGATCATTGTTGTGTTATTTTATGTTGCAGGCACCATCTTCCTTATCAATTGGCTCGATCCATATAGTACATATGGCCGTTTTACAACATATTTTTTTAAGCCTGTCATTGTCGGGATAAATAATGGTATATCCGCTGTTTTAAAAAATTATGATATTTTTTTCCTGTATCCGGTACATCCCGTTCCCTTAAGATGGGGATTATATATTTTTCCTGCATTACTGTTCGTTGTTATTTTATATTTAACTTTTACACGGGGCAGGTTATTTTGTAATACTGTATGTCCTGTTGGCGTTCTGCTGGGATTTGTTTCAAAATTTTCGATATTTAAAATCGGTATAAAAACAAGTACGTGCATCAATTGTGGTAAATGTGAACATGTTTGTAAAGCAGAATGTGTCGACTTTAAACAGCATCATGTTGATATGAGTCGCTGCGTCGGTTGTTTCAATTGTTTGTCAGTGTGCCCCACAGATGCAGCCGGATATTACCTGTATTCAAAACCCCTTAAAAAAAACAAGCCGGTAGAGAAATCAAATATAGAACATACCGGAAAGTTTGATTCGGGCAAACGAAAATTTATTGCCGGTATAGCATCATACCTGGTTGGATTAAGCGGTCTATCGTTCAGTGCTTTTGCCACTAAAGTGAATAAAAACGACAATTTAAAAGTCATTCACAGGAAAACACCTGTTTCGCCTCCTGGTTCTGTAAGTATTGAACGTTTTACTACGGCTTGCACTGCCTGCACATTATGTGTCAGCGCATGCCCGACAAAGGTTTTGCAACCCTCTTTTCTTGAGTATGGTTTTTTGAGCATTATGCAGCCCCGCATGGATTATCTTTCCGGGTATTGTAACTTTGACTGTACAAAATGCAGTGAAGTATGTCCTACAGGCGCTATTTTTCCGGTTGATTTGGAAAAAAAGCAGACCACACAACTGGGAATAGCTCATTTTGTCAAACAGAATTGTGTGGTGTATACTGAAAGTTCTGATTGTGGCGCCTGTTCGGAACATTGCCCTACAAAAGCAGTGCATATGATACCCTACCAAAACGGACTTGTCATCCCTGAAGTTACTGAAAATATATGCATTGGCTGTGGAGCATGTGAATATGCCTGTCCTGTTGATCCACCTCATAAAGCCATTTATGTTGAAGGCAATCCTGAACACCAGGCAGCTCAAAAACCAAAACAGGAGAAATTAAAAGAGGTTGATGATAGTGAAGATTTTCCGTTTTAAAGATATGTCATTACCAATATGGTAAGCGGAAAGTAAATAAAGAACCCTTGCCGGGTGCAGACTGCATACGGATAGTACCACCTAATAAATCTACAAGGGCTTTTGATATGGATAATCCCAAACCGGTTCCACGATGTTTTTTTGACAGTGAGGTGTCTGCCTGTCTGAAACGTTCAAAAACCATTTGTTGATGTTCCGGCTTTATACCGATACCAGTGTCCCGGACATAGAATTCAATATGATTTTCATTTTTTTTGTATCCAAAATTGACCTGTCCATTACTGGTGAATTTGATGGAATTGTCGATTAAATTGATCAAAACCTGCCTGAGACGTGATTCATCCGATTCAATCATTGTTGGGGTGTCTTCCGGAATTATATCATTGATAAGTGTAATATTCTTTTTTTGGGCAGCAGGATTAAAAAAGCTGAAAACATCCGGAAAAATACGGTCAACATTTATTTTTTCCTTTTTAACAACGAGTTCACCAGCTTCAATCTTTGATATGTCAATAATATCATTAATTATTGTCATAAGCTGATTTCCACATTTTTTCATGAGTGAAATGTAATGAGCTTTTGAGCCTTCATCCAGGTTTGGTTCTCCTAACAGCTCGGTAAATCCAAGTATTCCATTCATTGGTGTTCTAATCTCATGACTCATGTTGGCAAGAAAAGCTGATTTTAACCGGTCGCTTTCTTCAGCTTTTTCTTTGGCTTTTTGAAGTTCAAGCTCCCGTTTTTTTTGTTCGGTAATATCACGAGAATGTTCTGAAAAGCCAACAAATTCGCCGTTATCATAAATGGGAAAAAACGAAAACTCAAAAAATCTCATCTGCCCGTCAATGGGGTAGCTAAACTCTTGCGTAAATTTTTCGCCACTGAGTACACGTTTGTGTAGATTATCCCAAAATTTTACTGCTTCAGATTCAGGAGCCAGTTTATGAGGACGCACACCAGGTTTCATTTCAACACCAAGGACATACTCAACAATTTGTTTATAATTATTATTGAATAGGACAGGAAGTCCGGTTTTGTCCGCTATCATATTATAGCCGTCATAATGCTCGGTAAGAGCCCGCAGGTTAGATATCAGCTCCTGTTGCTTCTTTTCATCTGCTTTTCTTTTGCTGATATCCCGGGCTATTGAAATAACAATTTTTTTGCTTTCTATCTCCGAAACCGTTGAAATAATTTCAACAGGTATTCTTGTTCCGTTTTTTGCCACCAGTATTGTTTCCCAGAGGTTTTTTCCTTTATTTTTTGTATTATTCAAAATTACCGGAAATTCTCTTATCAGATCATCTTTTCGTTCGTCTATATCCAAAGGTGATTTATCCATTAGCTCTTCTCTTGAATATTGCACCATGTTACAAGCTTTGTCATTCACCTCGATGAAATTCATGTTGTCAATATCAGTGAGGAGCTGGATAAAAACAGCGTCTTCGATGCTATTAAAAAGGATTTCATATTTTGATTTAAACTCATTGTTCGAACAAATTTCGAGTGTTAAATCTTTGATATGTCCTTTTAAGGCAATATTTTCCTTTTCAAGGTTTTGGATTCTGTTTATAAGTTCTTGTTCTTTATGGAGATGCATATTATTTTTATGGGTAGATGCCAGCAAAAATATAAATTTTTGATTTCAGGTCATAATATTTATTATAATCCATAAAATTACTGGCAATTTTCAAAAATATGTAAAAGTAATTACACTTTTTTCTCACTATAATTTTACTTTTCGTACAAGATTCCTGCTTACGGTAGGAATGACTGAGGCTTTTAAATTCAACCGATAGCATGGTCATACCAACCGTAGGGAGGAATCTATTAATTAAATGGGTATATGCCATGAGGCATAAAAGTTCTAAGTAGCAAAGCGTTTAAAATATTATCCGTACATTGTTTGGTTTAAAAAGTGTTTGGTGATAAATGAAAAAAGCCTAATTTTACAAGGTAATAATGTAATTGATATCAATATTTTTATATACAGGCTCCCGGGAAGGATTCAGTTAACTAACTCAATATTTGAGAGCAGCGTTTTCCGGAAGGCTATTAACTTCACAACCGGCATTATAGAACGTTTTAAAACTAAAGATTATAAGACATTATAAATGCTATTTAGTGCCTCTAAGCTATATTTAAAACACTTAAAAATAATCATTTACACTTTTTTAGTGTATGTGAGAAAACGTCAAGATCAAGCCTGCCCTTGATTATATCGGGGCCTGCTCTCGTACATGAAATGTCGGAGGCTTATTGAAATTTTAAACCGGAGTTTACTGACTGTAAATGAGGATTTAAAATTTCAAAGTAACGCAGAGATTGGCGTTTTCTCAGAGGCACTATTTAGAAGTAAACTCATTTATGGAAATAGGATTTATTTTTTATGTCGTGATTATTGTCCCATAATGTTAGGTCAGTGTAGAATATTCGAAAAAGCTTGCATCACACCCAAATCAATATGTATAGTTTTTTACCCATCATGATATTTCATTCATCGCCCATTTCAGCAAAAATATAATTGGCTCCTTCCAGGACAATCTTGTTTATCATTGTATCAGACAATCTTGTTTTCATTTCAATAAAACCATCTGCTGTGTTTCCGGTGGTGATCTGTTGTTTTTTGTAAGTTCCGGGACTTGTTTCCACAAAGATAAAATACTCCTGCCCGTCCCTGATAACAGCTTCCTGCGGAAGGGCAGGCACTTCTTCATCGCCGATAAGAATTTTAGCTGTGACAAACATTCCCGGTCGCAGCGACTGATAAAATTTTTCCGGTTGACCAATAATTTCAAAAGTCCTTGTTTCCGGAGAAACGCTTTGACCAATATATTGGACGCTGGCATGATATATGTCATCTCCGGTATCAGCGACTGTAAATTGAATGTTCTGTCCCTTTCTCATTTTATTGATATCTTTCTCAAACACCTGTAAACCGAGATGGAATCGGTTCCTGTCAATGAGTTGTATCATAACATCTTTAGGTTCAATAAACTGACCGATTGAAATAAATATGTCATTCACAGAGCCTGAAATTGGCGCTTTAACAGTAATTGTGCTTGAAATACTTCCTTCGGTAATGGTTTCCGGCTGTATACCAAGCAGTTTTATTTTCTGGTACAGTGATGTCTTTTCTGCTTTCACTGAATTATATTGCGATTCTATCTCCTGGTATTTTTTTGCAGTATTGACATTTTCTTTATACAGTATTTGCTGCCTTTCATATTCTTTTGACAGATATTTTTCCCTGCTGACAGTCTGCAGATAGTTTTTTTGAATATCAATATAATTTGGATGCTGCAGTTATACAAGCGGTTTTCCTTTAGAAACATATTCTCCGCTATGAACCAGTATTTGTTTCACATACCCCTGCATAGGAACAGAAACAGAGGCTTTCTGGTGCGGTGGGGCTTCTATCTGTCCATTACATATCACGCTTTCAGACATATTTTTCATAGTAAGCGAACCGGTTTGAATATTTGCCATTTCAATTTGTTCCTGAGAAAACGAAATTTCATTGACCGGTTGGTTTATCCCCGCAGAATTTACGTCGTTCCGCTTATCTTCCTGAACGGAATTACCACAGGACGTAAGTATGAGTAATGAAAAAATGAAGATGAAATTGTTTAATCCTGATCGTTTCATAACCTAAAACGTTAAATATTTTAATTCTATAAATGTCTGATTATATGTATTCATGAGATCAAGGTATTTGAGCTTCACATCAATAGCATCCGATGTGTTTCTGACAAACTCAAAATATTCTATCTCCTGGTTTTGATACAGTTTATTGGCAGTTTCTATAATCTTCCCTGCACGGTCTGCTGCTCTTTTTTTCACTTCCAGGGTCGAGTTAAGCCGTTCTAATTTTTCCCGGAGCTTCTCACGTTCGGTAAACATGAACATACGTTTATATTCCAGCTCATTTTTCGCAATTTGAAAGCCGATTTTTGCTGATTTTATCGCTGCATGTTGAGAAAAAAACAATAACGGGATTTGTAATCCCCCTTCAATGCCATTAAATCCACTCACTTTATCAATTTTTTGTGTGAAATAGCCAACGTACAACTCCGGACTTAGAGCGCTTCGTTTCACACTTATTTCTTTTTCTGCCACATCAAGTTGCTCTTTATACACATTGTAACAAATTTCACAACCGGTCATTGATGTATCCCTGAAAATGCCCGGAGTAATCCTAAATACAGGAATATTTTCAGTTGAGTAGTATTCATCGCTACATATAACCTGGTTGAATGATTTCTCTGAAGTCTTGATCATAGATTCTATTTGATAGATGCGGTTTTCAAGTTCTTCTTTTGTGTTTTCTGCAACCAGCTTAGATAAATAATTACTTTCACCAATCTCATATTTTAGATTCGCAAAACGCAGGAAATCTTCATATAATATAAAATTATCCCTGAGTATCTGCAGTTTATTCTTCAGCCAGAGAATTTCAAAATATTTTGCTGTAACGTTTCTTTTTATTTCATTGGCAATGAGTTTTTGTTTTGCCTGTTCAACATCTTGTTGCTCCTTGTGATATTTTGATAGTGTCAGAAATTCGAGGGGTGAACCAAGATTTTGTTTCACAGAGATATAATCGTCTGTTAGCTCCGAATTTATCTGTCCGTGCTGGATAGAAAATTCAGTTTTTCCAAAATTCATGGCCGTTTTACGGTTTATGCCTGCCTGCTGCACGCGCAGGGATGCATTATGCAGGAGAGGGTGACCATCCAGTGCATAGTCAACAGACTCATGCAATGTCAATTGTTTCACTGAATCGCTTTGTTGAGCCTGCGATGTGAGAGATAATCCGGTGAAAAAAAGAATTAATAAGGTTATCACAGGTTTAATTTTTATCCGGCTTATTTTTTCAAAATAATAATAAACAAGAGGCATGGCAACCATTGTGAGCAAAGTTGAGGTAATAATTCCGCCAATGACAACAGTGGCAAGGGGACGCTGAACCTCGGCGCCTGCTGTGGTTGAAACAGCCATTGGTAAAAAACCGAGAGAGGCCACAGCCGAGGTAACAGTTACCGGGCGCAACCTGGCTTTTGTCCCCAAAATAAGCCTTCGGTGAAGATTTTTTACTCCGGATGATTTGAGCTCATTCATATAATTGATGAGCACAATACCGTCCAGCACGGCAACGCCAAACAGGGCAATAAATCCCACCCCTGCTGAAATACTGAAGGGCATGCCGCGTATCCAAAGCGATATGACACCACCAATAGCAGACAGGGGAATTGTGGTGAAGATGATCAGGGCCTGCCTGAGTGAACCAAAAGCAAAATAAAGCAGGATAAAAATCATTGCCAGTGCAATGGGTACTACAATTTTAAGCCGGGCCATTGCAGATTGCAAATTTTCAAACTGCCCCCCGTAGGTCACATAATAGCCGGGTGGCAATTTGAATTCTGTTTCCAGTTTATCCTGTATTTCATTCACTAAACTTTCAACATCACGGTTTCGGACATTGATGCCTATTGAGATTCTCCTTTGTGTGCCATCACGTGATATTTGCATGGGGCCTTCTATAAAATCTATGGTTGCCACTTCTCCAAGTGGTATTTGTAATCCGGTAGGCGTCCTGATAAAGAGATTTTTAATTTGTTCTGTATCTTTTCTGTAGCGGTCCTGCAGTCTGACAACAATATCGAATTTTTTCTCTCCTTCAAAAAACACCCCTGCTTTTTCGCCGGAAAGCGCTGTCCTGACAATGGTGTTCAGGTCTTCAATGTTGAGTCCGTATCGGGCTATCTGTTCTCTCTTGTAGTTAATAACCATTTGCGGCAATCCTTCAATCTGCTCCACTTTAATATCAGCAGCCCCCTGAACCTGTGATATTATTCGGGCAGCCATATTTGCTTTTTCAAAAAGAATGTCCAGTTCCTCTCCATAAATTTTCACCACAACATCTGATTTTGCCCCGGTCAATAATTCATTGAACCGCAACTGAATTGGCTGGGTAAACTCGAATGAAGCGCCTGTTATAACTGAAAGTTTTTCTTTCATTCTGTTGACCAGTTCATACCTGGTTTCAGCGCTGCTCCATTCCTTCCGGTCTTTAAGGATAATCATGATGTCAGCATCTTCAATGGCCATCGGGTCAGTTGGTACTTCGGCAGTCCCGATTTTTGAAACCACATGTTTGACCTCAGGGAAATTCTTCAGTAAAACTTTTTCAGCTTTGGTGCTGGCATTTATGCTTTCATCAAGTGAACTCCCGGGCGGAATAGTCATCTGCATGGCCAAATTACCCTCATCAAGGGTTGGGATAAACACAGCGCCTAACCGGTTGTAAACAAACACTGCTCCTAACATAACAAGCGCTGAGGTGCCCAGTATAAGCAGCTTATTCCTGAGAGCAAACAAAAAAACAGGTTTGTATGTCCGGTACAGGAAGTCCATGATCCTGTCAGCAAATGTTGTTTTTGATGATGACTTTTTACTTAAAAATAATGATGACAGCATCGGAACATATGTAAAAGACAAAATAAGCGCCCCGATTATCGCGAAACTGACTGTCAGGGCCATAGGTCTAAACATTTTTCCTTCAATTCCCTGAAGAGATAAGATTGGAAAATAGACAATGAGAATAATAATGGCTCCAAAGGATGCTGATTTTCGTATCCTGAGCGAGGAAGTCAGCACCGCTTTGTCCATATCTTTTTGTGAGAATTTTTGCAAGCTGTTTGTTTTCTGCAGGTGGTGGATGATTCCCTCAACAATGATCACCGTTCCGTCAACTATCAGGCCGAAGTCAATTGCTCCCAGACTCATCACTGTAGCAGTGACCCCAAAAAGGTACATCATGGAGAAAGCAAACAGCATTGATAAGGGAATGACCGAAGCCACAATGATACCTGCACGGAAATTGCCAAGCAACAAAACCAGCACAAAAATAACAATTAAACCACCTTCAATCAGATTATTGCTGACCGTTTTGATGACTTTCTGCACCAGATTGGAACGGTCAAGTTAGGGATTTATTTCTATCCCCTCAGGCAGGTTTTTCCTGATTTGCTCAATCCGGTCTTTCACATCAGCAATAACTTTGGATGCGTTTCCCCCTTTGAGCATAAGTGTGATGCCACCCACTGCCTCTCCTTGTCCGTCTTTTGTCATTGCCCCAAACCTTGGTGGCGACCCAATCTCAACTTCAGCCACATCGCGTATCAGGATGGGTACATTGTTTCTTGTTTTAATGACAATATTCTCTATGTCATCAACAGAGGATAATAAACCATTTGTTCGGATATACCAGGCATACGGGCCTTTTTGTATATAACTGCCCCCAGTATTCTGATTATTGTTTTGTATAGCCCTGTTAATTTCATCAAGGGTGACATTGTAATTTCTGAGAATAGAGGGATTAACAGAAACCTGGTATTGTTTCAGAAATCCCCCAAAACTACTTACTTCAACAATACCCGGAATACCGTTCAACTGGCGTTTGATGATCCAGTCGTGTATTGTTCTGAGTTCAAGCGGAGAATATTCATCTTCATATCCCGGCCTGACATCAACAGTGTACTGGTAAATTTCTCCCAGGCCGGTTGTAATAGGCATCAGTTCAGGCTCTCCATATTCAGCGGGAATCTCATCCCTGGTCTGCTGCAGACTCTGTCCTACAAGCTGACGGGCATCAAGCACTGGAACATGCTCTTCAAATACAACTGTAACTACCGATAAACCGTACCTGGAGATTGACCTGATTTCATTCACATCCTGGATGTTTGCCATTGCCATTTCAACAGGATACGTGATAAATTGCTCTACTTCCTGCGGCGCTAAAGAAGGGGAAACAGTTACTATCTGAACCTGGTTGTTTGTTATATCAGGAACAGCATCTATCGCTACATTCATCATTGAATAGATACCCAGACCAATCATTGCCGCAACGAGCAATCCGACCAGAAATTTGTTGTAGATTGAAAAACGTATAATTTTTTCAAGCATAGTCGTTTCTTTTCAGAATTCGTCATCTCACCCACACCAAAACACGCTAATTTCTGCTGAGTAAATCGATGTAAGGGAAATTATCTTTTTAGTTTAATACAGATTTACAGATAACATTGTTAATTAGATTTTGAATGCATCAATGAGTCCGCTCCTAAAAGCAAGAATTTTGTCAAAATCGAGCCTGTCCTCATAAATAAAATGTCAAAAAACAAAGAGTTTGGCAACAATTGGACTTTTAGGAGTTGACTCATCATTTAATACAAAAAAACAATAAAATCAAGGTATTGTTCTAAAGATGATAAAAATTGCGAATAACAATATTGTAATTTCAAGAGAAATAAGTCCACACCTAAAAAGAAGATTTTTGTCAAAAGTTAGGCATTTGAAATTTTTGAGTCAGAGTTAACTAATTGTTAATGAGAACTAAAAAAAATCAAATAGCGAAGTGTTTGGCAATAAATGAACTTCTCGGAGTGGATTCATAAATGGTATCAGAGAATAATAGGTTATAATTAGATTTAAGTTTGTTCTAAATAAATATGCCAATCAAGACACTGGTTGTTATACGGATTTTGGACCTGGTGATTTGTATATCAATGCAATTGATTTCGTTCAGAATATCTTTTTATCCGGAAGGTTCACTATGTTCCGGTTAATTTTTTCGCATTATTTCTATGGCTTTTTCTCAAACCGCATTAACTGATTCCTGTAAAAATCCCACTCAGGTGTAGCAAGTTTATCGCCAAAATCTGTTGAATACCAGGGATTCAGTTTTTTATTATTCGGATTGATGACAACCTGGATTTCCTGGGCCGGCATATAACTTTGTATCAAAAGAAAAATTCTTTTACCGGTCTCCCTGTTCTCAGCCATATCTGCTACCTGCATGGCATGGCCTGGAAATCCACCCCGTATAAAAACATCACCAACCTTCATCTCTTCAATCTCTACCGGAACCAGCTCTTTTGAAAGAGACATTGATCCGGCATATGAAAAGATGATTTCAAGATACTTCCAGAAAGTTTCCGGTGTATTTAAAGGCTTTGTTGCCTGGTACCAGTAACTAGTATTGCCCTTAATGCTCAATCGTTTCCCTTTCATCCATTCAGTGTAATCAACACGCATGCCGTTGGTAAAGTTGAAATGAATATTGTCATATTCACCCCGTTCATAAAAATATTCAGCACGCAGGCGAATCACTGCATCAGCACATTGGTGCAGGTTTTTGTTGCCAATGGGCTTATCTGCCACAGCGCAATATACGCCTTCTTCTTTTTTTGGCCGCCCATCATACGTCATGACCCGGGCACCGTCCGGTTTTAAAGGGAGCTGTCGTAAATAAGCGCCAAAGGAAGAACCGGTCAGTGTCACACGTTCATATCCATCAGGAACCAATATCCGGGTTTCTATGGTCATGCCCCTGGGGTTGATATAAGATTTCTCCCTGTTAACCTTCCTTTCCACTTCTTTTTCCGGAGTATCATCATCAGCCTGAATCTGGCTTTGATTTTTAAAACTATTTTGGCAATTTACTATTATAAATAGCAGAATAAAATGGGAAAAGGTTGTGATATTTTTTCGGATCATGATATTGATTTTATAAAAAGATAGTAAAAATTATCATTGGGGTCCGGTTAAAACCTCTGAGATTTTTCCCTCGAGTTACTCGATGGAGGAATCTTAATACAAATTATTCAATCAATCAATCGTGAAAATTTCCTTAAAACGCAGAAGGAACAGCCTGGAAATTATCATAAACCGGGCGGCTGTGTTAAAACCTTAGCCCGGGTATGTTAAAATGATACACCTCCCAACATCCATATTCACTTGGTCTGAGCCGAAATGTGCCATTCCCTTTGTAGGTGATTTTTTCAGGACTATTATTAAAACACCCTTCATAGTTTATTTTAGCTTCTATCCGGGCGTCGGATTTTTCATTATTGATAGTAAAGTCGTAAATCTCATTTTGGTGAATAATAAAATAATCAAAAGAACCGAGGAATGAATTTATTTTATTGGTTAATAATTCCTTCTCAACTATTTCTCCATTTGAATTCTGGAAATTTTCACCGGCAATGTATGTCATATCATACCCTTCACCATCAACATTTTCACATTTGTTCATTGTAAAACTGAAAAAATGATCGTAGGCAAGTTCGATGTCATATTTGGCATTTGGATGAAAGTTTTCATAGGTAAAACATGTTGACATGCCTTCGGTGCGAATATTATCCATTTCGTACACAAACAGTTCTTCAGTAATAAAGCGGTACAATTCCTCCGGCTCAACATCACACAAAGTACCGAGCGAAACATTGTTTTCAACCATAATGTCATATAAACGTTCCAGTTCCCCTTCAACTTCTTCTGATTTCAACTCACTGATTTTTTTATATGCCGGTTTCCCAATATAATCATAAACTGAAATTTTCACTGCATTTTCAAATTGTTCCTCAAATTCTTCGATATACTTCAACCATTCTCCCTCTATTTCAGGGGGTAATGAACTTTCCTGATTAAATTTCGCCCCGTATTTCTGTTCCAGTTCTTTTTTTTTCAGTTCGTTGTCAATTTTTTTGTTCATGTGTTCATTTTTGTTATTCTTCATAATTTTCAGTTTTATCTATTAATACTAAAAGTCAGTTTATAAGGTCAAATATAATATACCTTTTACAGATATGAAAATCATGTATAATCAGAATCGGATAACTAAGCTGTCCGAATTCGTACACGCACTGTTTAAAAACCGTTCATTTTTTCTTTTCCCGGTCTGGTTGATTTTTTGTATAAAATACTCTAATTCAATAATTTATAAACTTTGGCACAATATGTGTTACTCTTATATCAAACAAACAATTAAAAAATTAAAGTTATGAAAACACAAAATATCATAAAAGGAATTGTAACAGGAATCATTTTTGTAATGACAGTACAATTTTCACAGGCAGAAAATACAAAACCTATAAATAGTAAAACTACAGATGAAACTGCTTTTGTATCAGAAAATGAATTAGGCCTTGAGAACTGGATGGTTGATACCAGTTTCTGGAAAAACGAAGAGAGTGAAGAATTGCATCTGGAAAACTGGATGACAGATACAGAAATGTGGGAAACAGACATTGAAACAAAATCAAACGAACAAACGCTGCATGTTGAATCATGGATGCTTGATACAACATACTGGAATAATACAATAAAAGAGGAAGTTGAACAAGAATTAGATATTGAAAACTGGATGGTTGACACTGATTTGTGGAAATAGAATTCAGACTTTGTTTTAATACAAGTAAATTTGATAAGTTAAGGTTAGTTTTTATGAGCCTGTCAGAGATGACGGGCTTTTTTTGTTCATATAATACATTATTATCTGTTACGTTTTTTATAGATCATAAAAAATTTAATGTATTTTTATCCTCTGAATTAAATCCCGAACGTTATGATGAAAATTCGAAAATATGCTGTAATACTGGCCTGTATGCCACTTCTCCTGGTGTCATGCAACCAAAAAGAACTGGAAAGAAAGACTGCAGAGCTCGAATTTCTTTATGAAAAACAGAAAAAGGACAGTCTTCTTTACGACCGGTATAAAAACCAGATGAAAGAAATAAATGCCCTGCTTGATACCATCAGGGTTTTTGATGATGAACTCAAAACAAACGACACACTTGAAAAAAATGAAGTCTTATATAAACTTACTAAGATTGATAGTTTATTAGAGGCTAAAACACAAAAAATTGACAGTCTGACCAAAGAACTTGTCAAATTGCAGTCTAAATTCAGCAAACGTGTTGCTGTCGGAAAGATTACTGAAGGCAAAAAAGAACTTGAAATAAAGAAAAAATACTACAGGGAATTGAAACTTGAAATTCAGGAACTCCAGGATGAGAATTTTGACCTTAAAGCAATTATCAACAGAAAGGATTCCCTGCTTATAGAAAAGGATAAAACCATTGCGATGATAAGAGAGGAGATCCAGGAAAATGAGATGAAGCTGGAGGAACAACAAAAAAAACTGGACCAGATAAACCTGGATTTACTTAGCGCGCAAGTTGAACTCACAGATTTAAACAGTGCAACTGCTGAAACATATTTTAACCTTGCCCTTGAACTTAAAGAAATAGCGGACAATACAAGTGGGTTGTTTAACAGGAATAAAAAAACAAACCTTATCAATATGGCCTATAAGTATTTTAAAAAAGCTGCATCAATGGGTTTTACGGATGCTGAAGAACAATATAAAATACTTGAGGAAGAAAATAAATATGCCAAATTCCTGGAACAGGGTAAAGAAACATAAAGTTTCCGGAATTTTTGTCACTGGTTTATTCCCCCGGCGATTTTTTGACTCATCAATTCAAATAAAACAAAATTGATATCATTTTACTTCCGTTTTTGCAGGTATTATCTGATATTTGCTCCTGAAAATTGCTTTATGCAAAACCTGTAATAAATAATCTTCTGTTGAATGAGAAAGAAAATGAGTCCGGAACACCGAAAAAACATCTATTTTGTTTCTGATCTTCATCTTGGATTTCCGGATTATGAAAAGAGTCTAATCAGGGAAAAGTTGTTTGTTCAGTGGATGGATGAAATCAAGCATCATGCAAAAGCATTATTTCTTGTCGGTGATATATTTGACTTCTGGTGGGAGTGGAAATATGTTTGTCCGCGTGGATTTGTCAGATTTCTTGGTAAACTGGCCGAGTTTCATGATATGTATAATATTCCGGTCCATTTTTTTATTGGGAATCATGACATCTGGATATTTGATTATCTGCCTGCCGAAACCGGGATTATTCTTCATAAAAAACCACTGGAGACAGAAATAGATGGTAAAAAATTTTTCATCTCACATGGAGACGGACTTGGACCCTATGATAAAGGCTACCGGATATTGAACAAAATATTTAATTGCAAATTTTTGCAATGGTGGTTTTCACGTCTGCATCCCAATTTTGCCTTTTCTATGGCCTATGCCTGGTCGAGGAGCAACAGGAAAAAGCATGCAAACCCTCAGTTTATGGGTGAAGAAAAAGAATGGCTAATTTTATACTCCAAATCACTTCTTGAAACAAAAAATATTGATTTTTTTATTTACGGACACAGACATATTCCGGTGGATGTAAAGATTGGAGCATTTAGCCGGTATATCAATCTGGGTGACTGGCTTGAGAATTTTACATATGGTGTTTTTGACGGAATTAATTTCACTCTTAAACATTATAAACCAGGCCTGTCAAATGAATGAAAAAATTCCGTCAATATCAGATATACAATCTGCTGCCTCTGTGATTGAAAGGTATATCCACAAAACACCTGTTTATAAATCGTTAACAATAGATTCAATATGCGAAGCTAAACTGTTTTTCAAATGCGAGAATTTTCAAAAAGCAGGAGCTTTTAAATCCAGGGGCGCCTGTAATGCAGTCTTTTCACTTGATAAACAAGATTTAAAATATGGGGTTGCAACACACTCTTCTGGTAATCACGCTGCTGCCTTATCACGCGCAGCAAGAATAGCCGGGGTACCGGCATATATTGTGATGCCGGAAAATGCCCCCGGGCCAAAGAAGGATGCCACTGCTTTTTATGGCGGGAACATCACTTATTGCAGTCCCACTTTAGAAGCCCGTGAAAAAACACTCCGGGAAATTGTGGAAAAAACACATGCTGTTTTTATTCACCCGTACGATGATCCTGCTATTATTGCCGGACAGGGAACTGCTGCGATTGAGTTCTTAAGTCAGATAAGTAGTGATTTGGATATCATTCTGGCGCCTGTCGGTGGTGGCGGGCTGTTAAGCGGAACAGCCATAGCCGCAAAATCTTTGCATCAACATATGAAGGTATTTGGCGCTGAGCCAAAAAATGCGAACGATGCTTTTCAATCATTCCGTCAAGGTGAACTGATTCCGTCAATCAATCCGGATACCATTGCAGACGGTCTTTTGACTTCATTATCAGACCTTACATTTTCAGTTATCAGAAAATATGTTGATGATATCCTTATTGTCAGTGAAAATACCATAAAAAATGCTATGAAACTTATCTGGGAACGAATGAAACTGGTTGTTGAACCCTCAGCATCTGTTCCGCTTGCAGCAGTTATGGAACATAAACATGTGTTTCAGGGAAAAAGGGTTGGAATAATTCTATCCGGCGGAAATGTTGATTTGGAAAATCTTCCTTTTTGATACTCATGGCAGAATTTTTTTAATGGTAGAAATCAATTTTTTACTGCTGAAGGGTTTGATTAAATATCCTTTGGCCCCACTTTCTCTTGCTTTTTCTTTACTATCCACCTGTGTTGTCAGGATAAGTACAGGTATTTTAGCCATTCCTTCATCCTTTTTCAAATGACCCATGAACTCAAATCCATCCATTTCAGGCATATTAATATCAGTGATAATCAAATCAACAGGGTTTTCTGTCAGCCAGTCAAGGGCTTCTTTCCCGTTTTCCTTTGTATGAACCTGATAACCTTCTTTTTCAATGGACATTTTCAGGGTTGATGTAATGTAATCATTATCATCAATGACAAGTATTTTATTATTCATTGGATTGGTATTTTTATATTTCGTAAAATGTGTTTAGCTATTTTTTAAGACTAATTTGTTTTTTTTCAGGTATTTGCAACCGGTAAAAAAACCGAAAATGTGCTCCCTTTGCCTTTCTCACTGGCAACCTTTATTTCACCTTTATTCATTTCAACAAGTTCCTTACATAAAATAAGGCCCAGTCCGGTTCCTTTTTCTTTGTTCGTTCCTGAGGTTGTGTGCGTGACACTCATATCAAATAATTTCGGGATGTCCTTTTCGTCAATACCTATTCCTGTATCTGATACTATGATTTTTTGGTGATTGTCCCTTTCATCCAAAGAAATATGTATGAAACCTCCTTCGGTAGTGAATTTTATGGCATTAGAAATAATATTTCTCAGTACTGTTTCAATCATTTTTTCATCAGCAAACATATAATGTTCACCACCTGTGTCAGGATAAATTATTGTTATATTTTTATTATTGGCTACAGGCAAATAAAGTGAAACGATATCATCAATAAGCTCTTCAATGTGGCACTTTTCTGGATTTATTTGTCTTCTTTTTGTTTGTAAATTTGACCATTCCAGTAAGTTTTCAAGCAATTTATATTGATTCATGACTACATCATGAAGCATATCAGTTAATTTGTTAACCTGTTCAATATCCTTTTTGTCTGTATCTATCAATGCTTCTGAAATATTGACAAGGCCCAGCAGCGGATTTTTTAGGTCATGTGCAATAATTGAAAAAAACTTATCTTTCGTCCTGTTCGATTCAAGGAGTTGTTTTTGTGATTCAATAAGTTTATCTTTTGATATTTTTAATTCAATATGTGTTGCTACTCTTGCCAAAAGTTCTGATTCATTAAACGGTTTGGTCAGGTAGTCAACTCCACCGACTTCAAAACCTTTAACAATGCTATCTTTATCCGTTTTGGCAGTGAGGAAAATGACAGGAATTGATCTCGTCCTGTTATTTGTCTTTAGTATTTTACATACTTTATATCCGTCGATCTCAGGCATCATGATATCTAATAATACCAAGTCTGCTAATTCAGTATCAAAATATTTTATTGCTTCATTGCCATTTGTTGCAAAGGCTGTATCATAACCGTGTTTGTACAGTATATTACCCAGTACCTGCAAATTTTTCATATTATCGTCAACTATTAAGATTAGTGGTTTTGTTTCCTTATCCATATATTTTTTTTAATAAGTTTACGAAGATATTTTTTTAAGGTTATCGACTAAGCTGGGAAATTGATCTAACAGAGCCTTTGTTTCCTGTATGTCAAAATTTTGAATATTTTCATTAAGCTCCTCAGAATATTTTGACAAAGGCGGGTATTTGCAACCATTGGCTATTGAGATTAACTCCCGGGAAAATCCTGAAACTTTACTGAAAATAAATGCATTCCTTATATTCTTCCATTGAGACATCAGATCATTACTTACAAATTTTATATTTTTGGAGATATTTTTCCTGATGGTTTCAGAATGTTTTTTACAAATTGGTTCCTGTTTTTCTGCAACTTTTTTTTCGGGTAGTTCAATGTAATTCAGAAATCTGCACAATTCTTTGTATAAACTTGATACATGAATCGGTTTAATAAGTAATCCGTCAAAATGATGTTGTTTAATTTTTCTACGTTCGTTTAACATACCAGAAGCTGTAATGGCTATTACCGGGACATGCCGTAGTTGTTTTTCCTTTCTTATATAATTTAGGGCTTCATAACCATTCATAGTTGGCATGATAATATCCATTAATATGAGGTCTGGTGTGTTTTTTTTGGCTATGGTAATAGCTTCTTTACCATTTCCGGCTTCTAAAATCTCAATATGTCTGCCTGATAACGCTTCTTTTAAAATGTTTCTGTTTTCTGTGCTATCATCAACAATAAGAATTTTTGCTTTTTGAAAAAGAATTTTTTCCCAGTCAAATGAATCATTTGAAGGTTCAAAAGTTTGATTTGGTGATATTGAAATATCCCTGAAAACTATTTCAAATACACTGCCTTTATTCAGTTGGCTTTTTACCTGGATTGTGCCTTTTAACATTTCAACGAATTTTTTTGTTATAGCCAGCCCCAGACCTGTCCCCCCATATTTCCCTGTATGAGCATTAACATCCTGGATAAACGGATCGAATATTTTTTTTGTTGATTCGTCGGAAATACCGATGCCCGTATCTTCAACTGAAATTTTTAAATCACATTTATTGTTTGAAGTTGAATGTGACATAACATCTGTTGAGATTTTTACATACCCTTCTTTTGTAAATTTAACGGCATTTCCTGCCAGATTAAGCATTATCTGCCTGAGACGGGTTTCATCAAAATGTATTCTTTCTGGCAGTTCTTTGCTGATATTGAGAATAAAATCAAGGTTCTTTTCAGAGGTCTTCAGTGAAAAAATATTTTTTATTTCATTTAGTATTTCTTTAAGGTTTACTGATTCATAGTTCATTTCAATTTTTCCTGCTTCTATCTTTGATAGATCGAGGATATCATTTATAATATTTAAAAGGCTTTCTCCGCCGGCTTTTATTGCGCTAAGGTATTTTTTGTGTTGTTTATCGGATAATTGATGGTTCAGAATATCAGTGAATCCGATGATTGAGTTCATAGGAGTACGTATTTCATGACTCATGTTTGCCAGGAATTCGCTTTTAGCCTGATTTGCTCTTTCCGATTCACTTTTGGCACACTCAAGTTCTTTTTTTTGTTCTTCGAGTAACCTTGTTCTCTCCCTGACTTTTTTTTCAAGATTGTTATATAACGTTTCCAGTTTATCAATCATCGTATTATATGTGGTTGATAAATCTGCCATTTCATTGCTACCCTGTATTTTGACTCTTCGCGTAAAGTCTCCTTTTTCAACTTTTTTCATCTGCTCAACCAGGCTTGTAATCGGTCTTGTCAGTTTTTTGGCACGAAAATAAAACAATGTAAACAGTAATATAATTGTCACCCCGATAATTAGGCTCATAACAAGGAGTTCTTTTTTTATAAAAAGTTTTTCTTTTGTTATATCAGAAACAATGCGTAAAACTGATTCAACATATAAGTCAGTTTGTTCCCTGTTAAAATAGATATATTCATAATGCAACAGGCGATCATCCTTTGAAATCAATGTATCTAAGTCAGTCTTAAGATCAAATGTGCGTTCAAAGATATCTGTGTGCCCCTTTTCAATGACCAGGTCTGATGTAAAAGAGTTTTTGTTCTCCTTGCTAATGAATAAATCTATACTGACAAGTGATAACTTTTCGTTTTTGACCAGTTTCTTAATTCCTTTATTCATTGAATTGATGAGGTCTGTTGCTTTAGAAGAATAACTACCCAGTTCAATGATATATTTATCATCAAGGGTAGGCTGATACGTATATTTTTTTTGTTTCCCGGTTTTTGCTTCTAGTGACAAACGTTCACTGACAAATTCATTACATTCAAAAATCTGTTGCAGAAATTGCTGATGTTCTTTATCAATTAATGATAAATTAAATCCCAGATCCTTTTTAAAAGTTGTATTGATGATTTCTCCTGTTGTATCGATAATGTATATATCATAATTTACATGTTGTTCTTCACGTATCTTATCAAGATTGACATGTTCAATGTGAGCGGTATTAATAAATTCACTGAAAACCAGGTAATGACTAAATTGCTTCATTTTTTTTGTCATGTCTTCCTCTAAACTCGCCAAGGCAATATCTTCTAATTCAATGATTGTTTTTAACTCCTCAACAAGAACATATTTCTTTTCTTCATTATATGAATTCAGAATCTTATGGTTATGTTTTATATAGATCGCAGAGACAACGATCAAAATGATAACCAAAGGTATGAGCAAATTCCGGATTAATTGACGAAAAATTGTACTTCTTTTCATATCATTTTTATACGCTTTTAGTTTAGAGAAGTTAATTTATTGAAATGGCAGATTGTAACCTGGTGAATGGAAAAATGTCCCTGTTTGAATAAACCATTCATAAATGTTTATCCGACAATAATGGTATTCATTCATGAAGAAAATTTATATTTTTGTAAGAAAATACAATGAACAATAATCCTGAAGTCGCTTATTACAACATTGTTGCTGAAACACAAAAAGAGATAACTCAACTTAACAAGAGATTAAAACTTTTCTCTATACTACGGGGTGCAATGTTCCTTATCGCCATTTTCGCGGGATATAAAGGATTTGAGCACCATTATCAAATTGGTATTCTGTTATTTCTTTTCGGTTTTATCCCGTTTCTGGGTTTTGTAAAGTATAGTTTACAACTCAAATCTAAGCTTTCCTGGCAAAAAGAATATGAATTAGTGAACAAAAGAGAATTGGAGGCGCTTGGCAGAAATATTTCAGTTTTCAGGAATGGTGAAGAATTTATTGATCCTGACCATCCATACAGCTTTGATTTGGATATATTTGGTGAGAAATCAGTGTTCCAGTTCCTGAACAGGACTTGTTCTTCTTTTGGTTATCACCATTTGGCCAGACACTTACAATTTCCCGAAGAAAACGAGAAAAAAATCTTAGGTTTACAGGAAGCCATAAAGGAACTAACCGGATTATTGACATGGAGACAACATTTTATCGTTACAGGTAATTTAATTCGACATGATTTTAGATCAACAGAAAACCAGGATATTCCTTCAGATGACATGGCTGGTCATGGAAGAGAATCATTGATGCGACACATGTTAACCGACTGGCTGGAAAAAACCAATGAATTTTTGATGCATCCTTTCTACCGTATATTCTTAATTGCGGGGCCTGCATCTGCTTTGATTCTGCTGGGTCTCAATATCACAGGCGTCCTTCCCTTTATTATCCCGGCACTTTTTGCACTTATACAACTTTTTTTTGTTGGCTTTTTCCTCAAGAAAACCAATGCTGTTCATCAACTTATCAGTCAAAAATCTAAATTGCTTGATAAGTACAGCAAGTTATTGGAAATGGTCGAAAATCAGACTTTCAAATCAGATCATTTGAAAGGACTGCAAAATACCTTAGAAAAGGATAAGATACGTGCATCTCAAAATTTACGTAAACTCAAAAGCATCGTCAAATCATTTGACAACCGGTTAAATATGATTTTTGCCATTCTTGCGAATGCTTTATTTCTTTGGGATTTGCAATGTATTGTCAGACTTGAAAGATGGAAACAATCATACAGGAAAGATGTCCCGGTATGGTTTGAAACAATTGGCCGGTTTGATGCACTCACAAGCCTGGCTAATTACGCTTTTAACCATCCTGGGTTTTGCTACCCCGAAATATTACCTGAAAACGATTTTCAACTCACCGCTAAACAGGCAGGACATTTATTAATACCTGAAAAGGAACGGGTTAATAATGATTTTTCATTGAAAGGTCGCGGCGCTGTTGGTATTATTACCGGAGCAAATATGGCAGGCAAAAGTACCTTTCTCAGAACCATCGGGTTGAATATAACGCTTGGCATGTGCGGAGTTCCGGTATGTGCAGAGAAATTTGCCTTTTCAATTGTCAGGATTTACACAAGTATCAGGGTTACTGATTCGGTTCAAAAACACGAATCTTATTTTTTTGCGGAATTGAAGCGACTAAAACAAATTATCAGCGAACTTGATAATGAGACCAGATTATTTGTCATTATTGATGAAATGTTGCGGGGAACCAACTCGAAAGATAAACATACAGGTTCAGAAGCTTTTATCAAAAAAATGATACGTCTCAACACGAACGGACTGGTAGCCACACATGATATTTCCCTGGGCAGCATGAAGGATGATTTTCCCGGTTCAATATCAAATTACAGGTTCGAAGTCGATATAGAGGGTGATAAACTGAGTTTTGACTTCATCCTGAAACCAGGGATTAGTAAAAATATGAATGCCACAATTTTAATGAATCAAATGGGGATAATTGACTAAGCGTTTGTAATAAAATAGTCCTCATGATTTTTGGCATCAAACACCGATACAGATAACAAATTGATTTTATGACTAATACAAATTTGTTATATAGTAGTACCTAAATTTCTAAAATGAAATCGTAACGAAACACTGAAATGTGCTTTGAAATTGAGAAGCGCATCAAAAAATATCGCAAGCGTAGCTATTGTTACGATGAGATATTTTGCAGAGAGCATTCTCAATAGCAATGTACAGTTCAGTGTTGCAGTAGATTTTCGTTTTAGAATTTTAGGTAGTATATAATACTTGTTTTACTAAATCCGCTTAAACTGCAAAACTTTATTTTTTTAATCTTTTTTTGACCTTTTACGCAACCTTTTGCCTTTAAAATACATCTTTATTATATAATCACAATATACCTGTACTGATAGTATCAGGTCAGGTACCCCATACATCCTGTTTATTATATAGCCCGGGTGAGTGTTTATTCTTATCCGGGTTTTTTAAAGGAATTAATCAGGCATATATAAGACCTTCCTGTTCATCTCCATAAGATATTGCAATATTTTTTGAGTACCTTAACCCAATGATCCAACATAAAAAGCATCCACCTGGTGCCAGTTTTGAGGCATAAGATCAACTTTGTAAGGTTTTATAAATGGATTTAACGTTTTCATTAGATTTCCAATCTTATCTTTCGATTCCTTGTAAATATCATCTCCAGGTAGTAATAATTGCTTTACTTTTTTGGGATATGATTCAAACACTGACATATTATTTCTTCTCCATCCGGCTGCGAGTTTCATTGCTCTGGCTGTAAGACCGCCAAGGTACATTGGTGACATGGCATTCACTAATTTGTCACATTGTCTGTAGAAATAATCCACTCCTTTTCCAGAATTGGAATAAATCATTGGTAAACTCAGGGGTGCATCTAAAAAAATTCTTTCCGGTTTGTACTGATGTATGGCATCCTCTATGAATTTTTCTGCATCCCTGTTTTTTTGCGATTGCATAATATATATTCTCCCTTCCGTATTAAAAGCAATAGCTGTTGTTCCGGCCATTTTTGCTCCAAAATCAATTCCGAAATGTATCATATGGGTTTCGTATAGAAGTAAATTATAACTCAGCATATTGAATACGATACAAATTTAAATTTAATGATGGAGAGATTTTATGTTTTTGAAAAAATAGCAGCACACTGATTTGATCATGACAGTTGCCATATTTTATGCCTGAATTTATAGAGTTATAAACATATGAAAGGCCGGGGGAGGGTCTCTAATAAAAGCGGTATATAAAAAGTGCCTTTCTCAATAAATTTTCTTATATTAGACTTTCCAAATTAACTGAATTGCTAAAGGGGATTATATTCGTATGAAATGATAAAATGAGCTACTAATAAGACAGAAAAATAACCGGGTGCATTTAATAATCAAATCAGATACAAAGACAGTGGAGACCAGAACCCACTCAAAAAAAACGGGGTGTAACCGAAAAACCTTAAGAGTAGGAAAGTAAAATTCAATATTATGGACACAGTAGTTATTATTTATTTAGCGATCATTGTTTTAATTATTGTAGCTCAATGGAAAATCTACGAAAAAGCCGGCAAACCGGGGTGGGCATGTATTATTCCAATTTACAATATTATTGTTTTGTTGGAAATTATAGGTAAGCCCTGGTGGTGGTTACTTTTAATGTTGGTCCCGATTGTCAATATCATATTTCTGATATGGATGACAAATCTGTTATCATTAAGTTTTGGCAAGAGTGAAGGTTTTACAGTTGGTTTGATTCTATTACCCATTATTTTTTATCCAATTCTTGGATTTGGCGATGCTACTTATAACGGACCAGCCGGTACATAAAACTACCAGCCATAAAAACACATCTGAATTTTACCAACCCATTGTCCGGCCAGGTTTGTAATTTTGTTGAGGAATAATGACGATACATTTTGAACCGGACAATACAGGTATTGATCTTAAATTGATAAAATCCCGGACTTGTGCTTATTTTTTGATAAATAGTGCAAGCCCGGGTAATAATTTTATATTTTGGAACTATTGTCAGATCATATCATAAAGACTAAGCTTTTAAAAAAAAATGTTGATTTTGTCAGGTTTGTTGACATTTCAAATCTATCTTAAAAACAAAATAAAGGATATCCAAGCGCCATTTTGTTTGGCATGAAACTTTCTCCTGCCTATCTTTTTAAAGTTTCAAAAACGCCGGATTATGTTGAAACAATGAAAAAAAATAACCTCATAAGAGAAGATGAATTCAACCTAAAAGAGCAAAAAACGGACAGCCTGGCAGATTATATTGCCAAATATATCATATCAACCGGATATTTGGCTTATTCCCAATCTGAAAAAAATATTTAGGCCACCGGATTTTTTGATGAAACACATAAATGTACTCCCCTACCTCACAAAACAATAGCCGTATTAGCCGGACTGGGATGGATTGGTAAACATAATCTGCTTGTGACACCCGAATACGGCAGCGCTATTAGCATGTGCTCTATTCTGACTGATGCCCCCTTAGAATCAGTCATATCTAACTATACCTCTTCACAATGCGGAGATTGTAAAATCTGTGAAGATATTTGCCAGACAGAAGCAATTAAAGGTAAATCATGGAGTACTGGCATATCCAGGGACGAAATTATTGATGTAAATTTATGCACAACATGTTTACAATGTATGGTATTATGTCCTTATACCCAAAGGTATATGAAGCAGTCAAAATCCTCGATTTGAATACCAGGATTTGGACCAAAGAATAAAAAAAACCCTTCCTGAAACAGGAAGGGCTTTTTACTATAATGAATTATATATTTCTTACATCATGCCTGGCATTCCGCCGCCGCCACCTGGAGGAGGTGGAGGAGTTTCTTCTTCTTCCTCTGCAACCACAGCTTCGGTTGTTAAGAGCATACCGGCAATTGATGATGCGTTTACAAGGGCAATCCTTGCTACTTTGGTCGGATCAATAACACCTGACTGATACAGATTTTCAAATACATCAGTTCTTGCGTTGTAGCCAAAATCATCTTTGCCTTCTTTAACACGCTGAACGATAACAGAACCTTCGCACCCTGCATTTTCAACAATTTGACGTAATGGTTCTTCAATTGCGCGTTTAACAATCTGAATACCTGTATTTTGGTCTTTATTGTCACCGGTCAGATTTTCAAGGGCTTTAATAGCGCGGATGTATGCTACGCCACCACCAGGAACAATACCTTCTTCAATAGCTGCCCTTGTAGCGCTGAGTGCATCTTCAACACGGTCTTTCTTTTCTTTCATTTCCATTTCAGAAGCAGCGCCGACATAAAGGACTGCAACACCACCGGCTAATTTAGCCAGACGTTCCTGCAATTTCTCACGATCATAATCAGAAGTAGTAGCTTCAGTTTGTTTTTTAATCTGACCGACTCTTGCTTTGATATTGTCTTTATCACCAGCGCCATTAACAACTGTGGTGTTGTCTTTATCAATCGATACTTTTTCAGCCTTGCCGAGCATATCAAGGGTAGCGCCCTCGAGCTTGAGACCTTTTTCTTCTGAAATGACAGTTCCGCCTGTCAAAATGGCAATATCCTCAAGCATTTCTTTTCTGC
>CAZVTW010000024.1:0-18415 GCA_964629805.1 uncultured Bacteroidales bacterium
TTGATATACAATTTTTAGTTGACAGGTTTCCAAAAGAAAATACAAAAGTAAAAGCCAGTGGTTGTCATCTGTTCACCGGCGGGCCGGCAACGAATGCTTCAGTGATATTTGCCGCTCTTCAGGGAAAGGCGACTCTTGTTACCTCTATTGGTGAGAATCATTTTTCCGGTTTTATGAGGAATGAATTGGAATCACTGCTGGTGTCTGTGATTGATTTGACACCACATTCAATGAACTTACCTACATTCGCTTCTATCATGACCAATTCTGCCAATGGTGACAGAACTGTTTTATCTTACAATCCGGCTCGAGTCGAAGTTGATAGCAGTATGCTTCAAAAAACAATACAACAATATGATATTATTATGATAGACGGATTTCATCGTGAAGTGTCATTTGAACTAATCCAAACGGCCAAAACATTAGATATTCCTGTTGTTCTGGATGGGGGTAGCTGGAAGGAGGGCCTTGAGAAACTGCTTCCATACATTGATATTGCAGTATGCTCCGAACATTTTTTCCCGCCCGGAACATCAACATTCACAGAAGTTTTTGATTACTTGAAAAAAAAAGACATCAAAAGAGCAGCAATCACAAGGGGAGGGGAGAGCATCATTTTTTATGACAGGGATACGTCAGGAACAATTCCGGTACAAAATATCCGGGCACGTGATACCCTGGGCGCCGGTGATTTTTTTCACGGGGCTTTTTGTTATTTTTATGCGAACAAACGAAATTTCGAAGACGCACTCAAAAAGGCTTCAGAAATAGCTGCAAAATCCTGTCTTGAGTATGGCACACGTTCCTGGTTGGAAAAAATAGATTAAATAACTTAAGTTATTAACTGTTAGTTGATAAATCCTTATTTAAAATTGATTAAATATTCCTGTTTTTTACTGATTTTTATTACTTTCGGGGTTTGTTTTTGAAAAATAAAGGTTAGTAAATTAATTTATGTGAGGTCATGTCAGAGGAGATTAGTAAAATTACAAAAATTAGTATTTCAGAGGAGATGAAATCGGCCTACATTGATTATTCAATGTCGGTTATTGTATCCAGAGCGCTGCCCGATGTCAGAGATGGTCTGAAACCGGTACACAGAAGGGTACTGTTTGGAATGCGCGAACTCGGTCTTTATTCAAACCGTCCGTACAAAAAATCAGCCAGGATAGTTGGTGAAGTTCTTGGAAAATACCATCCACACGGAGACAGTTCAGTGTATTTTGCCATGGTTCGCATGGCGCAACATTGGTCATTGAGATATAAACTCGTACAGGGTCAGGGAAATTTCGGTTCTGTTGACGGCGACCCGCCTGCAGCAATGAGATATACCGAGGCAAGGTTAAGTAAAATTACAGAGGAAACATTAGCTGATCTTGATAAACAAACAGTTGATTTCCAGCTTAATTTTGATGATACGCTTAATGAACCCACAGTTATGCCAACAAAATTACCCATTTTGCTTGTCAACGGGACTGCTGGTATTGCTGTAGGTATGGCAACAAACATGCCGCCACATAATCTCGAAGAAGTGGTAAATGCTATTGTGGCATACATTGACAATGAAAATATAGAAATAGAAGAGCTTATAAAGCATATTAAGGCCCCGGATTTTCCAACAGGAGGTACCATATACGGTTATGAGGGGGTAAAAGAATCCTATCTGACCGGAAAAGGGAGAGTTGTGATTCGTGCAAAATCACATGTTGAAACAAATCCCAGTGGCAGGGAGAAAATTATTATCACTGAAATACCTTACCAGGTGAACAAAGCAGAACTTATTCAAAAAGTAGGGGACCTGGTGAATGACAAAAAAATAGAGGGAATTGCTCATGCCAACGACGAAAGTGACAGACATGGTATGCGCATTGTATTTGCTTTGAAAAAGGATGCTATCGCAAATGTTGTATTAAATAAACTTTATAAGTATACCCAGTTACAAACAACATTTAGCGTCAATAATATTGCTCTGGTTGACGGAAGGCCAAGGCTGTTAAATCTTAAACAACTCATTGAGGAATTCGTTAAACACAGGCATGATGTTGTTGTGCGGCGAACCAAATACGAATTGGACCAGGCAGAGAAAAAAGCACATATACTTGAAGGACTGCTTATTGCACTTGACAACCTTGATGAAGTTATTAAGCTTATCAGGGCATCACGAACACCGGATGATGCCAGAACAGGACTCATTGAACGTTTTGAACTCACTGATATACAAGCAAGAGCAATTCTTGATATGAGATTGCAGAGATTAACCGGTCTGGAACGGGAGAAAGTAAAAGAGGAATATGAAGAATTGCAAAAACAGATTGCCTATTACAAGGAAATCCTTGAGAGCAGGGATTTACAGATGAAAATCATCAAGGATGAGCTTATTGAACTCAGGGATAAATACAAAGATGAACGTCGCACTGACATCGTTTATGCATCTGAAGAGTTTAATCCGGAGGATTTTTATGCTGATGATGATGTTGTTATAACCATTTCCCAGCTTGGCTATATAAAAAGAACACCCTTAACAGATTATAAGACTCAACAACGTGGAGGAACAGGCGCCAGAGGCGGAACAACCAGGGATTCTGATTTTATCAGACATCTTTATGTTGCCAACATGCACAGTACGATGCTCTTTTTCACCGAAAAAGGAAAATGTTACTGGCTCAAAGTCTACCAAATACCTGAAGGAAGCCGGACATCAAAAGGAAGGGCCATTCAAAATCTCATAAACATTGAACAGGACGACAGGTTGAGAGCATATAAAAATGTCAAAAGCTTCAGTGACCAAGACTATTTGAATAATCATTTCATCGTCTTTTGCACACGAAAAGGCATTATCAAAAAGACAAGTTTAGAAGAATTTTCCAGGCCACGTCAAAATGGTATTAAAGCGATCAATATCAGGGAAGGCGATAAGCTTTTGGGCGCTGAACTGACCAGCGGTTCGCATGAGGTTATCATTGCCGTTGAATCGGGTAAAGCCATCAGGTTCAACGAAAATACTGTTCGGTCTATGGGAAGAACAGCATCCGGGGTTAAAGCCATTTCCCTTACTGAGGATGACAGGGTAGTGGGAATGGTATGTATTAAAGATGAAGAGGAAGACCTGCTGGTAATTTCAGAAAAAGGATATGGTAAACGTTCTGCATTGGCGGATTACCGGATTACAAACCGGGGAGGAAAAGGGATTAAAACATTTAACATCACTCCAAAAACCGGCAAATTGGTTGCCCTGGAAGGCGTAACTTCAGGGGAGGACTTAATCATCATCAACAGGTCAGGTCTTACTATCAGGCTTTCTGTTGATTCTGTCAGAATTATGGGCAGGGCAACACAAGGTGTCAGGCTTATTAATCTGAAACAGGGCGATGCCATTGCATCGGTTGCTAAAGTTGCTGTCGAAGATGAACAAACTGATATTGAATTAAATGATGAGAGTTTATCAGAGGATATGAATAGCAATGAAGAATAAAAGAAATCCTTTATACTTAACGTTAATATTATGTATTTCACAAAAATATTATATACATTTGAATGAATTAACAATAAAATTATGTATGTCATGAAAAAAACAGTATTTTTTGTATTACTATTATTTACAACAGTGCAAGTATTAGCACAAAAGTCCAATGTCAGGACTGCATCCAGCTCGTTAAATGTTGGAAAGTTAGACAAAGCCAAAGAAGCTATTGATCAGGCTGTTGAACATGAAGAAACAAATGAGTGGGACAAAACATATTTTATTAGGGGGCAACTTTACCAACAGATGTATGTTCACCCGCTTGAAACCTATCGTAAACTTGATCCTAATGCGCCAATAAAAGCTTACAATGCTTACATGAAAGCAATTGAACTGAGTAAATTGCCGAAAAATCAAAAAGGCCTGTTCGATAAAGATTACAGGAAGAGCATTTTAGATGAACTTCCGAATCTTAAGAATATCCTTATCAAATATGGCGCTGATCAGTATGACAGTTCAGATTACAAAACGGCCTACAAAGCATTTGATAAGGCATTACATATCGATACATTCCCTGAAATAGCAACAACGGACACAGCCTTAATATTCAATGCCGCCATTGCTGCCTACAATGCCAAGATGTGGGAAGAAGCAATACAATATTTCAATAAAACGAAAGAGCTCAATTACGGAGGCGCCAAGATTTATCTTTACACTGCTATTGCTTATAAAGAACTTGAAAAAAATGAAGAATATATTGAAGAACTCAATGCTGGCATAGAGGCCTATCCTGATGATAATCAGGCTCTAATAACTGAATTAATTAATTTTTTCCTGACAAACGAAAATACTAATGAGGCTTTAAAGTTCCTGAATATGGCTATTGAGAAAGACCCGGAAAATTATTCTTATCATTTTGCCAAGGGGACTTTATATGATAAAAAATACGTTAGTGAAATGACCCAGGTAGATACCTTACTCGAAGAGATTAAACGTGTTGAAAAACAAATAAGTAAACTTAAATTAGAAAAGGTCAGAGCACGGTCTCGTTCTGCCAGAAACGAAAAGCAGGAAGAAATAGACAAAAAGCAGGAATTGATAGAAAAGAAACAAGAAAAAATAGAAAAGCACAAAAAAGTTGCTGATGAAAAACTCGATGATGCAATATCATCATATAAAAAGTCTCTTGAAATAAAACCTGATTACCTGAATTCTAATTATAACCTTGGAGCTATATATTTTAACCAGGCATTGCGAATTCTAAATCAGGCCGGCGATATTCCTCTTGATGAAAAGGATAGGTACGACAAAGAAGTCGAAAAGGCTCATGACAAGCTGAAACAGGCTTTACCATACATGGAAGCTGCTCACAAGGCAGACCCAAAAGAGATGACCGTGCTTCAAACCCTTGCAACTATTTACCTGCGATTGCAAATGTATGATAAACATAAAGCTATAAAAGCTGAAATTGAAGAATTGAAAGAAAAATAATTCAGCATAATGTATTTTCATGAAAAAAGGGGAAATCATAAAAAATTTCCCCTTGTTTAGTGACTTTTATGAAATCATTCAACATCCTCGGCGTGAGTAAAACATTCAATGCCCAATTCTTCGGCTACTGTATAAGCTCTTTTGTCTATCATTGGAGATACTACTATTTTGCGATTAGCAGTTTTGTTCTTTTTTTTCTCGTAGTAACGCACTTTATTGGCAAAATAAAACATATCTGCTTTGCTTATCGATGATTTTATTTCGCAGATTATCAGCAAGCCATTTTTTATAATGATGTCTAGTTCTATTTGAGAAGGATGGCCAAATACAATCCCTTCCTTGTCTGTCTCTTCAAAATTAATGACTTTAACACCAAAATTCTCTTTAAGTATGCTCTCAAGGGTTTTTCGGAAAGATACTTCAGAATTAATTCCCCAGCGGGCACCAAGAGCGCCGATAGAGGATTCATGTTTTCTTTGCATTTTTCTGAGTTCTTCAAACATCTCATCATTCTTCTGCATTTGTTTATGCCAATTCCTGTTTTGTTCCTCCCATTTTCGATCTTGTTCCTCCCATTTTTCATCCTGTTTCTTTGTGTATGCTTCCCATTTTTCATCCCTTTTTCTACTTTCATCCCTTATTTGTCGCAATAAAATGTCAAATTGGTTTTCTGTTTGCAATTTATCCGCATAATATTGTCTTGTCAGTTGAATAATAAATGTACGGACTTCTTCATTATCCTGCATTAATTGAGGAAGTTCCTCTTTGATATACTTAGGGAGTTCCGACCGTACGATTGATTTTAATTCATTGTTTTCCATCTTCAACTATATACTATATAATGAAATACCTTTCAGTCTAAATTTACTATTAATTAGTGTCTGTCCATAAAGTCCGATCTCTTCGTTGGATTAAAAACCCTAAATCCTCATGTACATTAGTACACTGCGGTTTATGATTTTTAATCCGCCTCGACCTCGAACTTTCTGGCCGAGACACTTACTTTATGGATGGACACTAATTAATCATAATAAGAAAAATGTTGTAAAGTTTAACAACATTTTCACTGGTAACAAATGTTCTTTTAGTAAAACGAATAGTTGGTGGATAATATTTTGCTGTAGCATGTTCTTCCCTTATCCTTTCCAACGATTCAAAAATAGCAGTCATTTCATTTTCACGGGGTCTAACCTGATGTTGAGGAATATGTCGGGAAGGCGCTTCCTCAATTCTTTCAAATCACCGCCCCAACCAACGTCCAGAAAGTCAATATCCTAAAATCCGCAAGTCATCTTTATATTTAACCGCTCATTAGGCTAATTATGCAAATTTTATTCTCCCTTTTGGATGAATAAAAATTCGTAAAAATTCGTGGATCAAAAAAAATAAATCTGTGGATTTAAAAAAGATTTGGAATTTTTGCATATTCCTTAGCAAACCGATGTGGATCGCTCCCGCAATAGTGAATACCCATAGGGTGGTAGTTTTTTCTCCATTCCTAATATTGAATAGCGAAGCAATTATTGGCGTTTTCTATCCTGATATTAATCGTATTTTAGAAATAAACCGGATACTATAAAATTTTCCCATGGATGGGCTGCAACAATAAATAAAATTAGAAGAGATTAGATTGGGAAAAAACAAATTTATTTTTGAACGTAAAAGTGAATAGAAATTGATCTTAAGAATTATTAAATTAAAAGAGGGATATGGGAAAATCCAGGTTGTTCTATTTAACATAATATTAATTATCGGAAAAATTGTTTTTTGTTTTTGTCATAATTTATCTATATTTGCATTTGTATGTCATAATGTATAAATTTTAAGGTTAATATCTCAGGCTGCATGTTTTTACATGCGGCCTTTTTTGTTTTGTTGTCCGAAATATGTTATATGTAACCTAAACCAAATCTTATTTAACATAATAAATCGAATAAGTTAACTATTTCCCTGACTTTTACAATTTCATCCTGACTTTATTTATATCTTCAACAGGCAACCAGTCGTCCATATTTCCATAAGCAGATTTATCAATTCCGAATGGTTCAGTCAACTCAAAATCTGCAATTGTGATTAAAACGATATAACGTTTTCCTGCGAACCGTTTCATCATTCTTTTATCAAGTAATAGTTTATCCTGGTTTTTTTCAACAAATTGAACGGATTCTTCTTTGCTGAGTTTATCTGAGTTAAATACTTTTTTGACAACCGCTCTGGCTTTTACCAGCCCTTCACCATTGTTTTCCATGAAATACAAAACATCACTTGGAATAACTTTACCATAAGGAAGTTTCCTTCCCATGGCACCTCTGATAATCATTGTTTTGACACCTTCCTTCAGATTCTCAAACTCTTTGGCTTTATGATCAAGATAGACAACATTATCCATGTTTATGCGTATTTGATTAATGTGATAAGATGAGCAAAAATAAGCGAAATTTTTAATATATATCAGGTTTTTTGGCAGGGATAGTAAAACAAAATGTTGATCCTTTCCCGGGTGTACTTTTCGCCCAAATATTGCCATTATTCTGTTCCACAAATTCTTTACAAATGACCAATCCCAGTCCGCTTCCTGTTTCGCCCTGTGTACCGGCGGATGAATTTAACTTACCAGATTCAAAAATTTGATGAGCTTTTTTCTTGTTCATGCCAATACCGGTATCAATGACAGAAATTGTTATGACAGATTCTTTTACCCGGGCATCCACAGTTACTGAACCATGTTCATGAGTGAATTTAATGGCATTGGAGAGCAGATTTCTGATAACAGTTGTAATCATCTGTTTGTCAGCAAAAGCTGTTAGACCTTCCTGTATCTTGTTAACAAGGCTTATTTGTTTTTTACTGGCTGTTGTATGTGAAATGTCAAAGCAACTCTCAACAATGTTCTGTATATGAATGGTTTGAGGATTAATTTCAATTTTATGTCTTTGAGAACGAGACCAGGTGAGTAAATTATCAACCAGGTTTAACAATGAGTGAGTAGAACTATTGATGACTGAAATGAATTTTCTGATTTTTTCTGCGGAATATTTATCGTAGTTTTTTTCTAATAATTCGGTGAACCCTTTTATATTACCGAGGGGATTTTTCAGATCGTGACCGATAATAGAAAATAATTTATCTTTTGTGACATTTGCTTCCCTGATTTCCTGTTCTGCCAGTTTTGTTTTTGTGATATCTTCTGCAAAACCGACTGTGCGATAGGCCTGTCCCTCTTCATTGTACACGGGGAAATTCCTTGAATGTATCCATTTCGTTTGGTCATTGGGAAGTACAATACGGAATATTATGTCCAGAGATTTACCATCTTCTGATTCTTTACGAACCGCTTTCATAAAGTCATCAATGTCATCCGGGTGAATTCTCTCAGCACAAGAAAGTATGTTGTCCATAACTTTTTTTACAGGCATTTCCCACATCTTTTCAAATGCCGGACTGACATACAGAGTTTTCTTTTTTTCCGGATCATAAACATAAAAGACTTCACTGATATTTTCAGCTAATTGCTTAAACAGTTCTTCCCGCTCCTGCAATGCATATTCAGCTTGTTTACGGGCTGTAATGTCAACAGAAATACCAAATGTTCCGGTTATTTCACCATACGCATCTTTCAGCGGCATTTTGGTTGTCATCCTCCAGGTGATGTCTCTGTCCGGCCACGTTTCCTTTTCTTCAATCCCAATCAAAGGTTCACCTGTTTTGATGATATTTTGCTCATCATTATATGCTTTGGAGGCATGTTCATGTGTAAAAAAATCAAAATCTGTTTTTCCTAATGCATCATCCGGTTTTTTAAGGCCAAATAGGGTTGCCAAGGCTTTATTGATACGCGTAAATTGACTTTTACGATTTTTGAAATAAATATTGACCGGTATATTGTCCATCAGGGATTTTAGTAAATAACGCTCATGAAGTAGTGCCAGTTCTGTTTTTTTCTCATCTGTTATATCACGCACTATGGCAATTACTTCGTCTTTTCCGCTCGGTACCATCCTGGCTTCAAAATGACGAAGCCCCCTACCCTTTATTTCTAATTCGTATTCAAATATTTGGATACTTGATGTTTCAAGTGTCTTTTGAATATAGTATTCTGCTATTTTTGAGAAATGCTCCGGAGTGATATCCTGCATTTTTTTCCCAATAATGTCAATTTGACCCTGTGTGTACATTTGTGACGGAACAGCTTTATAATCAAGATATACACCATCTTTATCCATTCTGAACATCATATCCGGAATAGCATTGAGTAAGGCTTTAGACCGCCTTTCATTTTGTTTTAATGATTTTTCAGCCTGTTTAATTTTCGAAATGTCATGAAAAATAGCGTATGAACCAATATGTTCTCCTTTAACATTGTATCTGGGAGAAGCAGTAACCATAATTGGAACTTTTTCTCCATCCGGACGTTTTAGTTTTACTTCATAGGTTGTTGTCTGTCCCTGTTTTCGTTTATCTGTTTGCTGTAATATAATATTGTATTGTTTATCAGAAAAGAACTCTTTCAGGGATCGGCCTGACAATTGTCCTGGTTCAACCCCAAATATTCTCTCAGCGGCCGGATTAACAAACACCAATATTTCGTTTTTATCCGTGTTTCCAATACCTTCGCCTATATTATCAACGAGGGCTTTGAATTTGTCCTCGCACTCCCTGAGTTTCTTTTCTGCTGATATTTGCCCGGTGATATCATGGATGATGGAGCTGTACTTCATGATTTCATTATTCAGGCCTCGAATTGGTAATGTTTTCGATGAGTACCATCGGTTTGTTTGTTCATCATAAAAGGTAGTATGTTCAATTCTTCCTGAGCGTATACTCTTTTCATTCGGATAAAATTTTCCGGGATTATCTGAAATGTTTATTAAGCCATCACATCTTTTACCAATAACATCTTCTCGTGGACGGTTGAACAGTTTTAATCCTTGTTCATTAATATCTTCTATGATGAAATTTTTATTGATGACAATGAGAGCCTCATCAATGGAGTTGACAATTTTTATGCAATTCCCTTTCAATTGTTGCTCATCTGTGATATCTCTGCCATGCGCGATAACACCGTCAATATTACCGCTTTTGTTATAGTGTGGGTAGTATGTTGCCTGTATTGTTTTATTTTCACCATCAGGTAATAAGCAGGAATAATCACAGGAAATAGTCTCTCCTGCCTGTAAGCATTTATCTATACATGGTTTTAGCTTTTTAATAAAATTCTCCTTACCAAGAAATTCATCAATTTGATGACCGAGGATATTTTCCTCTTTTGATTTGTAGTGGTTTAGGTAGGTCATGTTTACATATTGATACCGATAATCCGTATCAATAAATGCTGCTAGTTCGGGTATGATATCAAGGATTTCCTTTTGTATTTGTTGTTGGTTTTCATGATCTGAATATCCTAACATAAAACGAATAGTTTTAAATTTCTACATATTTATGCTCCTCTTTTTCATGAGATATTTTATCTTTGATTACAAAAAATTTCTGATATATTTTAAATCAAAATACTTAAATTGATGTTATACGGTTAATATATTCAGTTTGTTTACTTTAAATGATTAATTGTATGTTAATAGTGTAAGCATGCCATCTAATCTGTTGTTTATTAATAATTTACAAAAATAGAGTGTTTTCCCGGTTTTGTAAAGAAAACTTTGAATTGTTTAACTGTTAGAACGTTACAAAGATAAAAAAAATGATACGATTGACTATAATAACAATTCATTTTTGCGTTTTAAAAGCTTCTACCTTCCTTCAGAATGATTAAGTACTCCAGACAAAGTCGGAACTCATCTTTTTTTCTGGTTTAATACTTAGAGCATATTTTTCGGCCTGATACATGAATGCTTGCAAACGTGTATCTATAGTCACATCATCCTGTCCGTCATAGGCAATATCAATCCACGGCAGATTGTTATGATCGTGCCTGATATTATCTGAAACAGCAGATATTAAAGTTCCGGGCATGCAGGTAAAAGGCAGAATATTGGCAATTCCGGAAATGTTTTTTTCAGCAAGCGCCATAGCTGTTCCAATTGCTATTGGCGGGTCGCCGTCATAATCCTGGTGTATGTATTTGTTGCACAAATCAAGCATGGTTTTGAGGGGAACTTCATAATCACCGTCAATATATTCCTCAATCACCTTTGTGTATTGCTTTGAAATATAATCCTGGGAGAATTGCTGGATTTTTGCTTTCACCATTCCTTTTCTGTCTTTTTTCCACTTGCTGTCACGCATATACCTGTAAGTAGAATAAACCAACCACTCTGAAAATGGTGCCATAACTACCTCAGCGCCGAGGGATTCAAGTTTTTCAACCAGGTAACCACTGCAGTGTGGATTGTCTCGCATAAATATTTCTCCTACAACAGCAATCACGGGCTTTTGTTGTTTTTTGTCAAGTTGAAGGGCATTGAATTCCTTTCCGGCTTCTTTTAACAGGCTTTTTATCCCTTTGCAGCCATTCTCTGTTGATTCAATAAGCTTGTGAAGATGTTTTTTATATGTCTTTTCCGTATCACCGGCCTGTAATTCATATGGTCTTCTTTCATTGGCCATCCTTTTCAATAAATCCAGGGCAACAAAACTTTTCCATGCTGCAACACGGAACTTAGGTCCTATGTCCTCGTATGAACCGTCATTGGATGGGGAAACAATCTCAACATCTTTATGACCGAGCCTTTCAAAAATTATTTTTTGCAGTTTATTATACTGTCCAAAACGGCAGGGTCCATTATGGTCGGGCATAAAAAAACTTACCTTTTTCGGCTCAATGCCAGGTTCACTGAGTTTTTTGAGAAAACTTCCCGTCGTGCATATCATCGGGAAGCATTCACGCGAAGAGGTATATTTTCGTCCCAATTCAACGTCCTGCTTATCCTGCATGGGAAGTGAATAAGATTCAATACCAACACTCCTCGCCGCTGCGGCAATGATGTGTGAACCATCGTGCATATATGGAAAATACAAAATCCTGTCTTTTAAAGGAGTGGCAGTCATTTTTTGAGGTCTGAATACCTCTTCCGCCTTCTGATGCTGTGCTTTTCTGCCTTTTACACTGTCAAGGTATGCTTCAATACGGGTAATCATGCCTGCGTCTGCGGAGTGTTCATCCACTTCAAGCTGAAGGTATGGTTTCCTTTTTAGCTCTTCCTGCAGATAATGCGATAAAAAGGTATCCGGGCCACATCTGAAATTACTTATATAAACTGCATTGAGTTGCGGGTCTTTAGCCACGATCCTGGCAGCAGCAACTATTTTCTGTGCATTTGGCCAGTATAGCCGGTCGTAATCATCAAATATCTGCTCTTTTTCGATGGGCAGGAAGTCGACAGGTATCGGCAATACATTATTTTTGATGAGTTTCTCAACCAGGCTGAGGTTTAATTCAGGATCACCTGTGTTGTAGGGGCGCCCGAGCAAAACAAAAGGTTCGATATATTCGGGCAAATTTTGAAGAATTTCACGTCCCCGGGCTTTTAAGCTGTTTTCAAATTTTAATTGTGCATTATCGGCTTTACGAATACTCTCACGGATATCTTTTGGTTTTAAATTGAATCTTGCGGAAAAATAATCCGTCATTTCTTTGATAAATACTGTTTCAAAAAATTTCAGGTGAAGGGTTGGAATCAAAAATTTTGCCTGAACATCCTGCTCCCTGAAAGCTGCTTTGACCATGAAAGGATAGCTCTGTACCCAGGGACAATTACAGTTTGAAGTTGGATTATCTTTATCGGATTTGGAGTTAACAATAAATGGCAGAAAAATATGGTCAACATTTTTATCAAGAAGGTCCTGCACATGTCCATGTACAACTTCTACAGGAAGGCAGGTTTCAGCAGTGAGTATTTCGAGTGATTTGGTAACCAGTGTATTGTCTGTTGGAGATGACAGGATAACCTGAAAGCCATTCTCCTCAAAAAAAGCTTTCCAGAAGGGAAATTGCTGATAATAAACCATTAACGCACGGGGAATTCCAATTGTCGGTTTCGAATCTGCAGTTACTTCCCGGTATCCTGATCTGAGTAATTGTATTCTTTCCTCAAACAGGTTGGGAATATCTTTTTTTTCTGTTTTTCTTTCATCAATCTCATATTTTTCACACCGGCTCCCATAGAAAAGGGCCTTGTCCTCCCCTTCTATTTTTATTTTTCTAATCTCACAGTTGTTTGAACAGGCATGACAGGTAAAATTGCTGACCGAATAATTTTTCTTGCTTACTTCAAATCCTTTAAACCTTGTTTTTTGATTGCCTTTCATGTATTCGCGCGCTATGATAGCCATTCCGATAGCCCCGGTCACATCAAAATTTGGCGGCACGGTGATTTTTTTCCCGGTCACCTGTTCAAAGGCAGATACAACACCCAGGTTATTGGCTACACCTCCCTGGAAAAATATTCTGTTGCCAATTCGTTTATTGCCAACAACTTTCTGAATATAATTGAACACAATAGAATAAGCCAGACCGCCAACCAGGTTGTGGTTTTTTTCTCCTTTTTGCTGTATCGAATTCAGGTCCGATTCCATAAACACGGTACATCTGTCGCCCAGATTTGCCGGTTTTTCAGCGCTCAATGCCAGTTCGCCAAATTGCTCTTTAATATTTATATTGAGTTTCTCAGCCTGTTCCTCCAGGAAAGAACCTGTTCCGGCAGCACAGACTTTATTCATTTCAAAATCGACCACAATACCTTTGTCAATGCTGATGTATTTAGAATCCTGGCCGCCTATTTCAAAGATGGTATCAACAGAAGAATCATAATGAATAGCAGCAGTAGCCTGTGCTGTGATTTCATTCCGTATGACATCAGCACCAATAAAATCGCCTGTCAGATATCGTCCGGACCCTGTTGTCCCGGCGGCCATTACTTCTACCCTCTCCCCTACTTCACCGTAGATCTCAGACAATCCTCTTTTGATGGCTTCTAAGGGTCTGCTTGCCGTTGGGAGATAGCGCCGGGCAATGACATTGTTATCATCATCTATCAGAACGACATTGGTACTCAGAGAACCAACATCAACACCGAGGTATGCGGGGATGCGCATGGAACCGTTATACTGGTAATTCGCTGATTTCATAAGTTTCACCGAAGGCTTGTGCAGCTTTTTCAATCCTTTTCCTGGCTCAGAATGCCGGTTCAGATAAGAAGTAAGAGTATCGAGTCCGCAGAATTTCGTTTGTTCCTGACTGTCGTAGCGTAGATAGTACACTGACCCAATAGCTCCCATAGAAGCGAAATATTTAGGAACGATGAGTTCATTATTGTTTAGTTTAAGTATTTCCCTGAACGCTCTGACAACACCGGCATTAGCAGCTACACCACCCTGGAAAACAACGGGTTTTTCAAGTATTCTGCCTCGTATCAGGTTACTTTTGAAATTGCGGGCAACGGCAAAACACAGGCCGGCAACAATATCATGAACCGGTGTGGCAATTTGTTGCAAGTGTATCATATCACTCTTTGCAAAAACGCTGCATCTGCCCGCTATCCGGGGCGGATTTTCTGACCGTAGTGCCAGGTTTCCAAATTCATCCCGGATATCCACCCCTATTCTTTTTGCCTGTTGATCGAGAAAGGAACCGGTACCTGCTGCACACAAAGTATTCATCTGAAAATCTGATAGCCTGGAGATGCTCCCCTGGTCGTTTTCCATGATGATAAACTTAGAATCCTCACCTCCAATTTCTATCACATTTCTTACATCCGGATAGAGCATTGAAATGCTTTTTGACTGGGCTATGACCTCATTGACAAAAATTCCGCCCAGTAAATCAGCCGCTATTTTTCCTCCGGTGCCGGTGAGTGAAATACCGTGAATTTTATTGGCAGGATGAATGTGCAAAATTTTTTCAAGTCTTTCTTTGAGTTTCGTAAATGGTTGTCCCTGACAATAATCGTAATATTCGTTTACAATTACCATGTTTTCGTCCATAATGACTGTGTTCAGTGATATGGACCCAATGTCGATACCAAGATAGATATTCATAATTCAATAGGTTAATTTGATGTAAAAGTATAATAATTTTTCGAAAATTTTATTTTATCAGATAGGAAGAAACTTAAAAATATTAAAGCCTTACAGTGAAATGTAAGGCTTCGTTGGATTTTTAATGCAAGGAGCAAATGCAAAGCAGGATTCAAAAATACACTCTTTATCGAAATTCAAAAATAACTCAATTCACAGAATAAATATCTTTAAATTATTCTATATCTTTACTTATGTTTAATGAGGCCGGCCTAAAAACCCTTCGAGCGGTCGAAGACCCTCGAAGCGGTTGTTGGTTAGTTAATAATTGGAAAAATTGAAAAAATGATGTTTTGCCTTTTTAGACTGAACTCTTGAATATAAAAAAAACTTATAAAATTGTTATTTTTACGTCAATTTGAAATCATTCAACAATGAACATTGAAGAATACAGGGAATTTTGTTTATCACTTAAAGGCACTGAGGAAGATATGCCTTTTGACAATATAACGCTGGTGTTTAAAGTCAAAGGTAAAATGTTCAGTTTAACAGATATTGATACCTTTGAATTTATCAACCTGAAGTGTCTGCCTGAGGAAGCCCCTGTCTTGCGGGAACAGTATGATGCTGTCGGCCCGGGTTACCACATGAACAAAAAGCACTGGAATACCGTCAAAATGAACGGAACAATTCGTGATTCCCTCATAAAAGAATGGACCCTTAATTCATATCATCTTGTTGTGAAAACACTTCCTAAAAAAGTTCAGAAGGAGTTATATGAGGAATAAATGAGTGAAGAAGAGCAGAAAACATTGATTGGTTATTGCATATTTTACAGTAAAAAATTACATTAATTGAATCAATACGAAATTGAGTAAAATATGATATGTTTTATGATGTAAGCGCCTATCTAAGCTGAGGGGCCATATTGCAAAATCCGGCCAAAACAATAAGGATCATGGAAAATATCAAATGGTATTCATATTAATGTTCAAACTTTTTTACTACATTTGTATTTGCAAAAGTTTTTATGAAAGACCTTTGTCCAGCATTAAATAAATAATTGTTAACTTGTTATAATAGAATTAAATAAATGAAATTTGGACTCTCAATAATAATTTTATTACTGCTTTGGATACATGCATTTTCTCAAAAGGAGATTCCTTATACCCTCGAAGATCGTGAAAGACTTATCAGGCTTGAGGAACAGATGAAAGCTTTGAATCAAAAAATTGATGGCCAAAATGAGAAATTCGAAGCAAAATTTGATGCGATAGATGATAAATTTGCAGCCCAAAATGAAAGATTTTCCATGCTTTTTACACTTATCTACTTTGTTCTCGGGGGTATCATGGGTCTAATTGGTTTTGTGTTATTGGACAGGCGTACTTTTCTGAAACCGGTAAAAGACGAAAACAAAGAACTAGCGAAACGAAATGATAAGCTGGAGCAAGCGCTCAGGGACTATGCAAAAGATCAGCCCAAACTGGCAGAGGTATTTCGTACATATGGTATTTTGTAAAGTATAACCTGATAAAAGAATTCATAATTTCATTGCTAAATAGTTAAATCAAATATAATATTTTAATCAGAAAACCCATGAAAAGTAAATTATTACCATTAATCATTATTTTCTTCAATCTGTTATTTACTGGTTGCCAGGATAAGCAGGATATTGTCCGTCAATACACTGTTAAAGGATATGCACAAAAAGGGCCTTTTTTAAATGGGACTGATGTTTCAATTGCAGAATATGATAAAAAACTATTCCCGACAGGCAAAATATTTTTTTCGACCATTACTGACAACACCGGAAGTTTCCAGATTCCAAATATCAGTCTTATTTCAGATTTTGTCCTGATCAAAGCCGAGGGAAGGTTTTTTAATGAAATTCTGAACGGTATTAATAGCAATGAGATAACTTTATATTCATTTGCAGATATATCAGAGGGGGCACAAATCAATGTAAATCTTATGACCCATATCCTGATGGACAGAATGCAATACCTTGTTCAGTCAGGGAAAAGCTTTCATATAGCAAGACAGCAATCTTTGAATGAATTACTACACAATTTCAGTCTTGCTGATTATACTGTTGAAATGCCTGAAAAAACCGATATTACAGGAAAAACAATATCAGATGCAATATTACTGGCATTAACAACAGTCATATCAGGGGAATTATCAAATTTTGAGTTGACTGATTTTCTGACGAATTTACGTATGGATTTAAAAGAAGACGGAAGTATTGATATTTCAAAAAATCAACAATTGCTCAAGCTTAATGCTTTTTTTGCAAATCCTGATCGGGTAAGGAACAATTTACAGAACAGATACAGGGATATGGGAATAGATATTGAAATACCTGATTTTTCAAACTATATTGAAGAATTTGCCGGTAGCTCCTCATTTCAGGATCCATTTGGATATCTCTACCCTGCGCAAACTGAACAAGGAAAAAACCTTTTAACTTTAGGCTTTAATTCAGACCTTGATACTTCTGAAAATTATTGCATAGCTCTCAGACCAGTAAAGACTGAAAAAGAATTAATAATCTATATTCAGACTCATATGGTTTCCGAATCCGGAAATTTCGAATCACCAGTTGAAAGCTGGGACGAAATTATTGATGATGTTTATTATATTGCCAGAAGCAATAACAATTGGACAAGAGTGGATATTCCTGTCAAACTGTATGGCTCAGGTCAAATGCAAATGAATTTTGCTATATATAACAAAGAATTTGGTGGCAGAGATAAAGAAATAATTTTTGAATGGTAGCTATTTATTCTACTCCCAGTACCAATCCTTTTAAGTATTCTCCTTCAGGATGATAGATATTTATAGGATGGTCGGGTGGCTGACTGAGCTGGTGCAGAATAACTACTTCTCTTCCGGCGATGGCTGCTGCAGAGAAAACAGCTTCCCTGAATTCATGCTTTGAAATAGCCTGTGAACAGGAAAAAGTAAAGACTAATCCCCCTTTTTTGACTTTTGAAAGCGCCTGTGTATTGATTTTCCGGTAGCCTTTCAGTGCATTGCTTTTCACTTTGTGATGTTTGGCAAAAGCCGGCGGGTCAAGAATGATAAGATTGTAGGTATCTTTTTCCATGCCTGCCAGGAAATCAAAGGCATCTTCAACCTGCCCCTGATGATTGGAAGCCTCGTTAAAATTTTCCAGGATACTTTTTTCAGTCAGTTCAATGGCTGGTTTAGAACTGTCAACACTGTGTACAACGTTGGCGCCGCCATTTAGAGCTGCTACTGAGAAACCCCCGGTATAACAAAACATGTTCAGGACTGTTTTTCCTGATGTATATGTCTGCAAAAGCCTTCTGTTTTCACGCTGGTCAATATAAAAACCTGTCTTTTGACCTTGTTCAATATCAACAACATACCGGTTACCGTACTCATTGACTGTCATCCGGGTTTTATTCCCCAAAAGAAAACCATCAACAGGCTTAACGGGTGACTTGAAAGGCACAGATAAAG
>CAZVTW010000024.1:18515-26377 GCA_964629805.1 uncultured Bacteroidales bacterium
CCCAAAAGAAAACCATCAACAGGCTTAACGGGTGACTTGAAAGGCACAGATAAAGCGCTTTTATCATACACCGTGTTAACCGGCAAATGAGGAATTGAACTGATTATCCCGCTAAAAATATCCTTTTGCAGATACATGCCGGCAGAATGAGCCTGTATAACAACGATGCCATTGTAGTAGTCGGTGATCAATCCTGGCAGGCCGTCGCCTTCACCGTGAACAAGCCTGAATACATTGAGATTGTCTGACAGGCTGAGACCTGCCGCTCTTCTCCTGTTTATTGCATCCTGTAATTTCGTTGCCCAGAATTGTTTGTCTATGATCTGTTTATCAAAAGTAAAAATCCGGACAGCAATTGTCGAATTCTGATAGTGCCCTGTTGCCAGATAGTTATTTTTGTTATCATATATTTCAACTATATCACCTTCGGTAACCTTGTCCGGTATATTTTTTATGGCCCCGGAAAAAATCCAGGGGTGAAATCGCCTGACTGACTGGTCACGGCCGGATTTAAGAACTATTTTCGGATAATTGTTCATGTGTCAATTGTTTATTTTACCAACCCGGGTTTTGAGCTAATTTGCCATTCATTTTCAATATTTCAGACTGTGGAATGGGGAGATATTCATGTTTCCCTTTTTGAAAACCATCAATCAGGGAATCCGGTCGTGCCCAGGGCGGATTTTTTCTGCTCCACCTGACCAGATCATGAAACCTGACTGCCTCAAGCCCAAGTTCAACATCACGCTCATGAATAATAACTCCTGGTGTGACTTCATCAACCGGTGGCATCCCTACTCTGCTACGTACTTTGTTAATACATTCATTGGCCAGCTCAGAACTGCCGTTTATATGGTATTCTGCCTCAGCAAGCATCAGTAGTACATCTGCATAGCGAATAAGCCGCCAGTTATTCGGATCATTCAGGGGCAAATTCAGGTCTTCGGAAAAATAATGAAAAGGAAAAACGTATTTTCTCACACCAAATCCTTCCTCTATCAGGGGATTAGCATGAAGGACCGGATTGAACGTTTTATGATAATACTGATTTCCCGTTCTGTATTCAAGGGTATCACCTTGCATGAAAAGGGTAGCATATTTTCTTGGATCATATAGCAGGTTTCCTGGGTGGTCTTCTGGCGCCTGTTCAAATTGTGCTGCAAACTCACTGGTTGGTGCGATGTTATGCCAGCCATGCGGGGCGAAATAGGCAGATACGAGGGAACCCTGACTGCCAAAACCAGGGATATAATAATTCCAGCCCTTATCATCATTAAACTGGATTTCAAAAACAGACTCCCGGTTGTTTTCGGCAAGATACATGTTGTTTCCTGCTTCGAGATTCATTTCTGTGAAATTGCAGAGATAAGCATTGACAAAATCAGCCGAATCTTCTGCCAAAGGCACGGAAAGGCTGTAAATACCGGAATTTTCAAGTTCCATAAACATTTTTTTGGCCAGGGACCATTCCTGTCTGTAAAGATATGACTTTCCAAGAAGCGCTAATGCAGCTCCTTTTGTGGCCCTGCCAAGGTTCGCTTCATCATATGTATCCGGCAATGCTGAAATGGCATATAATAAGTCCTTTTCGATTTGGTCATAGAATTCATTTTTTGGTGTGTTGGCAAATGTTTTGTTGGTTTCTGTAATAACGCGGGTTATCAATGGTGGTTGATTGAATATCAGTGTCTGGTAGGAATAATAAAGTCCACGCAAAAATTTCACCTCTCCCAAAAGCCTGTATTTTAGGCTTTCATCCATTTTAATAGGAGGTATTTTTTCCAGTGCAACATTGCACCTGTATACGCCCCTGAACAGGTATTTATACATTTGATCTATCTGGTCGTGAGAAGAATTATAACTCATATGTTCCTGTACCGGTTTTTCAAAAACAGCTCTGTCGTCTGCTGCATGGAATATGACCTGGAAAAAATTACCAAAAAGTCCCCTGCCTTTAACAGGATCGTAACATGAGGTAACTGCTGAAACAGCATGTTCTTCTGTTACAAACTGCTCATCTAAAGAAGAGCCACCATCAATGTCTTTTGTAAACCACTCTTCGGTGCATGATAAGACCCCCAGAAGAAAGACCAAAATCAATATGTATTTTACTGTTTTTACCATCCTGTATTTTTAAAATCCCAGTTCCAATCCTGTAATATAAGTTTTAGGAACCGGATAATATCCTTTATCAATGTTTGATTCCAAAGGTGAAAAAGATGTCAACCCGGGATTCGGACCTGAGTATCCGTTAAAAAGGAGGATATTCGAGGCACCGGCAAAAACTCTGAATTGTAAAAATCCCAGTCTTTTTAAAATTCCTGTGTTTAAATTGACTCCTAATTCAACATATGCAAGTTTCAAAAATGAAGCATCTTCAACAAACCAGGATGAAGGTCTTGCATTATTGTTCTCGTCCCTAAAATCCAGTCTCGTCATGTTGTGAGTCAAATTATCCTCAGACCAGTGATTATTCCAAACATCTGCCAACCTGTTGTAATTGGTAGACAGTTGGTCTGTACCCAGGCCAATATGTGTTTTTAACTCATTGTAGATATCTACATTGTGCATGCCATAGAAAGATGCCGACAGGTCAAAAATGCCGTATGAAAGGTTAAAACCGGCACCATAGGTTACATCGGGCAACGGATTTCCGATTATTGTCATATCATCTGAATTAATCACACCATTTTCATCCAAATCCTTGTATTTTATATCACCTGGTGATGTCCCTGTTTCCTGTATTGCATGGGTTTCAACTTCCATCAGGTCCTGAAAGATTCCTTCGGCAACATATCCGTAAAAGCTTCCAACAGGATAGCCAACAGTTGTGATCGAATAGTCGGTGTGAATGTTTTCAACTGGCAAATCGATAACTTCATTATTAAGTGTTGCAACAGTTGTATAAACAGCATAATTCAATTTCCCAAAATCATCAGTATAATTCAAACTTATATCAAAACCGGAATTCCTCATTTTACCGAGATTGGTAAATCCACTAGCTTCGGTTTCCTTTCCGTAAACATATGATAAGGGTAAATGAATAAGAATATCGTGTTGATTTTTAATATAATAGTCAAAAATGAATTGCAATTTATTTTTAAAGCAAAAAAAGTCGAGTCCTGCGTTGTACATTGTCGCTGTCTCTCTGCGTATATCACTGTTAGTCTGTGACCTGATTATTGCCCTGCCATAGTATGTATCCTGGTTCCTGCCAAACACATATTGTGAACGGTCAGCAGGTTCAGGTAATGACACAGGTATGTAATTACCAATATCATCATTGCCGGCAATTCCCCATCCAAAACGCAGTTTTAAAAGATTAATCTTTTTAAATCCGGCTAAAAAATCCTCATTAAATTTCCATGCTGCCGAAACAGAAGGATAGTTGCCATATCTGTTTGCCGGGCTATACAATGAGGAGCCATCCCTCCTGAAAGTAGCTGATAACAGATATTTTCCGTTGTAATCATAAAACAACCTGAAAATAAAAGACTGAAAACGGTTTTGGAATATATCGCCGTCGATTTTTGTCACTTCATTGGCCTGGCTGAATGTTTTTGCTCCGGGAGTTTCAAAATCCGTTCCCTCTGCGCTCAGGTATGAGACTGTTGTCTTTTTTACCGAATGACCTGATAAAACCGTCAATGAATGTTTCTTAAATGAATTGTAATATGTAAAATAATTTTCAAGGAGTATCATTTTCCTGGTTCTGTCACGTTTTAAGAGTGTATGAACAAGCTGCGACCCTTCTCCTGTATTCCCTAATTGGTAATCAGGACTCCAATTTTTGTCCTCCATATCCTTGTAATCAAAACCGATTTTCATTTTATATTTTACACCTTTCACCAGATCAATTTCCAAAAATGCCCCTGTCAGAATTCTCAGGGAAGTAGTTTCATTATCAAGGAGTTTCTGAAGCGCCAACGGATTTGTTATATCGTTTGGACCTGTAACCGAGTCAACAGGCCCTGAAAAAGTATTTGCCGAACCGGGCTTATAAACATTCATTAGGGGAGATGCTAAAGTAGCCAGTCTCCAGGGTGAATACCCATTTACAGGATCAATAATTTCGTTATTGGAATTCAGGGAGCTGATTGTTAAAGTTTCACCGATTCTGAACCTTTGCAAAAAGTTAAAATCAGAATTTAAGGTGGCTGATAGTCTTTCAACGCCTGTATTTACCAGAATGCCATCTTCCCGGTAATAATTCCCTGAAACAAAAAATGAGCTGTTCTCATTTCCGCTGGCAATATTCAGATTATAATCATGCCCAAAGCCTTGTTGTTGAATTTTGTTTAACCAGTCGGTGTTCCCGCTTTGATTTGCATGACGGGCAGAATCAGAATAAAATCCGGGAATTTTATAATACGGGCGATCAAGTTTGTAGGTTTCATAAGTTTCTGAAAGCATCGATGAGTAGCGTTCAGCATTCAAAATATCATAGTATGCTACCGGATTGGACATTCTGCCGGAAGCTGTAAAGTGCAATTTTGTTTTTCCGTTAGTTCCTTTTTTTGTTGTTATGATGATGACCCCGTTTGCTGCTTTAGCCCCGTAAATAGCTGCCGCAGAAGCATCTTTGAGCACCTGTATATTGGCTATATTTTCCGTTGTTATAAAAGATAATGGATTAAGATAATCCTGAGAAGGTTTGTCGTCAATCGGAATTCCGTCAATAACATATAATGGTTGGTCACTTACATTGATCGAACCTGCGCCACGCAATCTGATTGTAAATCCCGCACCAGGCATACCCGAAGTCTTTGAAATTATCATTCCCGGCACTTTCCCACGGATGGCATCATAAAAGTTTTTATTTGATAAGACCTCCAGTTTTTCCGAAGGAATATATGACACTGAACTCGTAATATCTTCTTTTTGCCGTAAACCATATCCTACAATAACAACCTCTTCAATGCCTGTAATTTTTTCAGGTAATTCTATGTCAAGATATCGTTCGCCATCAAATGGTATTTCAAGGGTTTTATAACCAATACATGAAATGTGAAGCGTTTCGGTAGTTTCAGGGACATAAAGGTCAAAAAGGCCAAATGGATCAGTGATTGTCCCTTTATTTGTTCCTTTAACCATAACATTAACTCCCGGAATAGTTTTGCCATCGGAAGCGTTTATTACTTTTCCTCTAACTAGATATTCCTCGACTTTTTTAGGTTCCAGTATTTTTCGAACAACAATTTGTTTGTCAAGTACCAGGAAGGTCAGGTCTGTTTTATAAAGGAGTTCGGTGAGAATGCTTTTTACGGCTTTATTTTCATGTTTGGCTGAAAATTGCTGATCTGAAGGCAATTGATTATCTTCATAAAAAAAAACATACCCACTTTCCGATTCGATGAGTTGAAATATTTCCCGCAGGGTAGCATCTGTATAAGAGACAGAAATTTTTGATTCCTGGCAATACATTGTATTATGAAAAAAAAACAATACAAATAGCCATGATATTTTCAGAAACTTTATGCATATTGAAATTTTAAGCATCCTAAAAACCCAAGATATGTTGTACTATATATTCTGCTCTTTTATTATATATCCCAACTAATGTATGACGAATACAAGATCAAATAATGTTAACGATTTAAAATGTTGTATGGTACCCAAATTGAGCGATTTTCGCTCACTGCCTGCCCCTTGCACGAAGTGTCGGGGACAAACAAATTGTAAGGTTTTCACCTTCACCTATTCGGTGAAAACCAACAATTTCTAAGTCGGGGTTAAACCTAAGTAAAGCGCTTTTTCACTTCGTTCAAACCGCTCAACTTAGGTGGTATTTTATATTAATTTCAATTGAAAGCAGATCTATGGTTTATGTTTACGGATTATACAAGTACTGTTCCGAAATTCGTAATCAAAAGGGATTGCAAAATTCAATATCTTAAGTACTTCGGGGATGTCATTATCCAGTATTAATTTCCCTGAGAAGGTTCTTTCACCTATTTCAGGTTCCTTAATTTTAAAACTGATTCGATAGTATTTTTCGAGGGTTGTTAATACATGAGAAAATTTTTCGGACCGGAAGGTTAAATACCCGTCTTTCCATGATGCATATATTTCAGTGTCCACCTCATCAACAATCAGTTCATTATCTGGTCCGCTAATATTCGCTTGCTGACCGGGCTGTAGAATAACGGCATTCTGTGTGTCTTCACCGGGAACAACCCTGAGAGAACCCTCCTCAATAAGTGTTGTTTTGTTTACATCAGAATCAGCATTAGTGAGTATTGTAAAGGTAGTTCCTAAGACTTCTACCCTACTTTTATGGGTATAAACGATAAAGGTTTGATCTTCATTCCGGGTGATTTTGAAAAATGCTTCTCCATGAAGCGCTACTTCCCGTTTGCCCTTATCTGCCTTTGATTTCATCCGAAGGACAGAACCTGCATTGAGTTTTATAACTGATTGATCAGGTAATGTTATGTCATACATATATCCGGCAGGCAGGCTTATTTCCGTGAATTTTGTTTCTTCCGGACCCTCATTTACTTCATATGTAGTAAGAGGACGACCGTTAATAATATGTTTTTCTTCATTTGAATTGATGACCACTGCTCCTTTTTTGCCTGTTAAGCGAATCTGGTTACCGGATGGTAAGTGAATATAAGCATATTCGGTTGTTTGGGAACTAATACCAGCGCATAAATCCTGTTCTCTCGGTTTGTCTTTTGTTAAGTAGTAAGTTATAGCTGCAATTCCAATCAGCAGAATAATACTTGCCGCATAGTTCAGAAATGTATACCGTAAAGGACGAACCTCAGCAGAAGGTTTGGATTGTTTTTTTGTTAGTGATGAAGAAGCAGAAAGTCTTTGTTTGACATTTTTTTTTGCTTTCTCTACGTCAATATGTATGGTGTGTGCATAATAAGTAGTGAGTTTGTGGGTTTCCTGAAGTTCTTTAAAATACTTTTCATTCGCCTCTGATTTATTTCTCCAGTCGTATAGTAAACGAAGCTCATCAGGGGAAATTTCGTTGTTCAGATACTTCCCGGATAATATATGTATGTCATTTGTATTGAAATCTTCTTTCATGTTATTTGGTTTAGAACAAATATCATTATTTAATGGCGATTCAACAAGACTACTCCCCTATACAAAAACGAAATTAATGATAAAAGCAGCAATCATCAAATAATCTTTTAACTGTTCCCTTAATATTTTTAAAGCTTTTCCAATCTGGACTTCAATGGTCTTCACTGAAAGGTCTAACTTTTTTGCTATTTCCTTGTATTTTAACTCCTCAAACCGGCTAAGCTCGAATATTTGCCGGCATTTAGGCGGGAGTGTTTCAATGGCTTTTTCAACATGTGTTTTAAGCTCAGATTCCATTAGAGATTCATCGGAATCAGATGTCATTTCATTGGAAGATTGTTCACGGATGATGCGGGCTTCATATCTTTTTTCTACCTGCAAATGTTTTAAATGATCGTAACAGTCATTACGAACAGACATATAGAGATACGATTTGAGGGATGTGTGAATTCTCAGTTCTTCTTTTTTTTCCCAAACATAGACAAATAAATCCTGTACTATTTCTTCCGCTATTTCTGTTTTATCAACATATCTGAGTGCATAGAAAACCAACCCCTGATAATATGTGTCGAATAGAATATCATAAGCTTCTTCACTTCCATGACGAATCTTTTTTATCAATTGTTTTTCATCTATATTCATTCACCCGTATTTGGACTTAAAAAGTGACGAAATATAGGAACAATTTGGGTGAAAAAAAAGAAAAATCCGGTATCGGAGAATGAGGTTTCAGGAAATGTGAAAGAATATATTATGTTGTTATACTTCGACTGGGCATAACTTACGTTTTTTAAACCATAACCAACTGCAAATAAGTA
>CAZVTW010000025.1:0-26375 GCA_964629805.1 uncultured Bacteroidales bacterium
GAATAAATTGGAGTTTTCTTAAAGTCACTAATTACAATTTAATACCAACAACAGTAATATCATCACGTTGTATTTCGTCTTGTTGATGTTCATCAAGTTCTTTTTCAAGTAATAATTTTTGTTGCCCCATAGGCAGGGTTGAGTTTGTCTGTAAGATTTCAATCAGTTTCCGGCTACTGAATTTTTTCCTGTCCGGTGAATGCTGATCAACAATACCATCAGAGGCCAGGTACAGAATATCACCTTTGTCAAGGGTAATTTCCTGCTTTGTAAAAGGTTGTGGTGCTTTGCGTTTTCTGACTCCACCGATAGACCGTCTGTCAGGCTTAAGGCTGATAATTTCTGATGTACCCTGAATAGAATAGTACAACGATATTTTGGCGCCGGAAAATTGTATTTTCCATCTTTCATCCTTAATTTTTTCCAGTGAAACCAGTGTTAGATCCATTCCGTCATTGTTAGCCTGCATGGTCGCCCCCAAATCATTACCTTCCTGATTAAGCAGGTTGACCAGTCGCTCATGCAGCAATTCAAGGATTTGGTCCGGTTCCCGCTTTTTATCGATATGCACAATTTCATTTAACAAGCGGCTCCCGATAAGGGACATGAAGGCACCTGGTACACCGTGCCCGGTACAGTCAACAACAGCGGTAAATGTGAGTTCAGGAAGTTTCCTGTTCGCTTCTTTTTGCAACCAGTAAAAGTCGCCGGAAACAACATCTTTAGGTCTGAACAGAATGAAATGGTCTTCAAATGTTTCTTTATATTGTATCGGACGGGGAAGAATTGAATGTTGTATTGTTTTTGCATATCTGATACTACTTGATACATATTCCTGCTCAAATTTCAGTTTTTCATTTGCTTCATAAAGATTTTCTGCGGTCTGCATCAATTCTTCCTTTTGTTGTTCAATTTGTTCCTGACGTTCTATGAGTTTATCAGCCTGTTCCTGTGTTTGCTGCAGCAATACAGCCTGCCTCATATTTACTTTGATTGTTGTTACCGTAGCTGCAATATCCCTTGAAAATCGGTCTAAAAGTTCGATTTGATGTTCCTTAAATTTTTTCATCTTCCCGATTTCGATCACACCAACAACATCTTCATGAAGCATCAAAGGAATGGCAAGTATATTCTGAACAACGAACTGCTCCATACCTGTTGAGACCAGAATATTATTTTCCGCAGCGTCTTTCAGGATGAGCATATTTTTCTCAGATATGCATTTCCCGAGTAAATCAGCTCCATTACGAATAATCTTCTTGTTAAGTTTTTCTTCACCATATGCAATGGCTGCTTTTTGTTCGAAATATACATCTTTGGTATTGTCATCATTAATGAGATAAATAGCCCCCTGTACAGCATCTATATATTTGATAACGAAACTCAGGATATTGGACGAGAAAGCATTTAAATCATCATGATTTTCCCTCAACAAACGGCTCAATTCAGCGATACCCTCTGTAATCCATACCCTTCGTTGAGATTCAACTTCATTTTTGTGCCGTTCTTTGTTAACATCTGCCAGTTGATTCCGCATTTCAATCAAGCTTCCACCAAGATCACCTTTATTATCAAAAACATTGATATTTGTTGATAAATTTCCCTTTCCCACTTCTATGGCAAAATTCCGTGTATTTACCAGGTTTTCAGTCAATACATTGATTGAGTCAGCCATTTCAGCAATTTCATCCTGCTGCTTGTACATGATTTTATCTGGTAATTCTCCACGCCCCAATCTTGTAATATATTTTTGAAGAAACCTGATCGATTTAACAATGTGACGTGATAATCTGATGAGCAGGATGACAATGATCACTGATAACAGCAAACTGACAATAAGGATCATTGTAATTGCCTCATTAATTTTACTGTTTGCACTTTTGTTGATTTTCTCTTTTAAGATATTTGTAGACTCAATTATTCTGGCCATGTCATCATTCAGGTTTTTAGTCAGTCCCTGCTTATCGTTCAGACCGATTTCAACATCTTTATCAATAACACGGTGAAAAAGACTTTGATATTCTGTTAAGGCAGATTTTAATACTTTTTTATCCCGTGATGTAAAATTGCTGATATTTGTTGTGGTGAGATAATCTTTAAATTGTGCGATTCGTTCATTAAACTTTTGTTTATATTTCAAATCTTTTCTCAGGAGATAATCTTTTTCATGCCTTCTTAGCATCAACATATGAACATTAACCTGCGGGTCTCCATGTTTTTGTTTTGTCAGTTCCTCAACAAAATGAATCTGATCGCGCATTTTACCAATGAGTCCGTAATCTTTAAATCCCTTAATATATATAGCATCTTCTATTTTGAAAAAGTTCAGATAATAAAGTGAATAGTAATTGTCTATATCTTCAAGATTATGTTGTAATCCCAGGCTTTCAATCAATGGATCATTTTGCAGGTTGCTGATTTTGTCCCTGACTTCGAGGAGCCTGTTTCTGAAATCATCAATATACTTACTCTCGCGAGTTTCAAAATAGAGCGGGTTAATGGCCTCTCTGTGAATAAAGTCTTTTTCTGCCTTTCTGAGTTCAAGCACATAGTGTGAGATATCATTTATTGTTTTTGAGAGCCTGTCATACCTGAAGGCATTGTTTACATAATAGTTTGTTATCAAACCTATGACAATGAGAATAATTATAATGCCGGTTGCTGTAGCGTATAACCAAAATTTAATTGTGATGTTTCTTTTTAGCATTTTATCAATATATTTGTTATGAAAAATTGCACGCGCAAGATAGATTTTAACAGGAGGAAACCGGTTCGCTTTGCTTTAAACCTTTGTTAGCCGTATATTAAACTTTCCCCTGTATTTGTTATTAATTTAATGTTAAATTAATGTTTAGTTTGAAACATATTATAACTCGCCACACTTGTTGCTTCTTTTATTGTTTTATTATTTTCCTGTTGGTTTTAAAGCAACAAGGGCAGGGACAGGCACCAACAGCCTTTATGGATTACAGGGATTATTTTGTTGTTTTTCAATACGGCCAGTTTAATGCCATCGAGCATCTGCCTGTAAAATCATTTCAAATGGGAGGAGAGTGCATAGCGTATCTTGACAATACTGAAGCCTTTAAAGTTGCTTACCAGTCTGAGGTTTTTACATTATCTGAAAATATTACTTCATATAAAGCTACTGAAAGTTTTGTGTGGTATGTGTTTTACGACCAGTTAAAGGTGTTTGACAGAGGAGAGGATATTGTCTTATCACCTATGACCGAACAATATTCCGTTGGCGATCGTATTGCAGCATTTGTTGATGAAAATATGAATCTTTTTAGGATTTATGAGAATGGCAAATTTCGTTATGAAGAAGATGAAAATGTTGGTTCCGGTATTCGTGGTATTAAAACAGGTGATAATATTTGCTGTTTCATTAACAGGGAAAACTACCTGGTGATCTATTACGGTGGTCAAATTTATGAGATTTTTTATGTGGACCGGCAGGTACAATATTCAGCAGATAAAAATATTGCTGCTTATGTCGATTACAGGGATAATTCATTTCATTGTTTTTATAAAGGCTTTACAACAGAATTAGAACAATTTGCACCACTGTCCTTCCGGGTTGGGGACGATCTTGTTGCCTATGTCTCTAACACAGGTGATTTTAAGGTCTTTAACAATGGGGAAATGACCACTGTAAATTCTTTTGAACCGGATTTTTATGCAGTAAAAGATAGTGTTGTTGTATTTGGCTACGAAGGATATTTTTATACTTATTGGAATAATTCCACATTACAACTTGAAAATTACATCCCTGATAATTATCAGATTGACAACAGCAGTATATCTTATATTGATTTAAGCGGCGCCCTTAAGGTTGTTGAGAATGGAGCAACGAAGATTGTCACATACGAACAGATCAGGGAATTTGTTTTAAACAGTGATGTCCTCCTTTACCAGGTCGGTATCCGGGAATTCAAGGTTTATTATAACAATGAAATTTATACGCTTCACGACTGAATAGAAGCAGAAGACATTGCTTCCTGTGCTCTTATTTTTTTGAAATGAAAAAGAAACAGGGATAAAGACACAAAAAAAGATAAAATATCTGCCATAGGGAAAGATAGCCAAATTCCCCTGATATTAAAAAACAGGGGCATGATAAGTACAAGCGGTATCAGGAATAATACCTGGCGCGAGAGAGAAAGGAAAAATGACGGGATAACCTTACCCAGGGCCTGGAAAAAACCTGCACAAATAACCTGGATGCCCAATAGCGGAAATGTAATTATGATAAACCTGAGAGCAAATTTCCCCCCTTCAATAATTTCTTTTTCATTGGTAAATAATCTTATTATCTGTTCTGTAAAAATAAAAAGGATAATAAACCCGGCTATTCCAATGATGGTTGTGGATATATGAGATAATTTTATAACATCCCGTAAACGCTTAAAATTTCCTGATCCGTAGTTATAACCTGCAATCGGCAGGAATCCCTGCAAAACACCAAAAATAGGCATGAGAATAAACATCAGTATTCTGTGGATGATACCAAATATGGCTACTGTCATTTCTCCGCCATAATGCATCAGGCTGTGATTTAGAATAACTGCCATCATACTGTTGGCTGCGTTTCTTGTGAAGGAAGACACACCAATCGCCAGTGTTTCTTTTACAATAAGAAGGTTGAGCCGGAAATATTTCATATGAATCCTGAGTGAACTTCTGCCAGATGAAAAATAGAAAAGCACAAAAGATGCTGCGGATATGTGAGAAATGAAGGTTGCCCAGGCAGCGCCTTTTATTCCCATTTCCAGACCAAAAATAAGAATAGGATCTAGAATGAGGTTTACGATGGCTCCGACAAGCATTGTTTGCATTGCCACTTTGGCGTTTCCTTCTGACCTGATAATATTGTTGCCCATCATTGCAAAGCTGACAAAAGGACCTCCCCAGAGAACAATACTAAAATAGTCTGTGGCATAGGAAAGTATTTCACCTTTAGCGCCAAATATTTTCAATATAATATCTGAAAAAAAGTATACAGCCGGTGTGAGTAAAAGACTCAGGATAATAACCAGCGAGAGAAGATTGCCAAAAGTATTATCTGCATATTCTTTTTTCCCGGCTCCAAGCGCCCGGGATATAATTGAAGCCCCGCCGATACCAATTGTAAGAGCCACTGAATTTATCAGCATCTGAATTGGAAAGACGATAGCCAATCCGCCAATTGCAACCGCACCAACCCCCTGACCAACAAATATTGTGTCGATAATATTATACAGCGCCATGACTAACATGCCTATAGTAGCAGGCATTGATAATCTGAACAGCAATTTGTTTATTTTCTCATTTCCTAAATGATGAGGTTGAGCTTTCATATATTTTTTTGGTATTAACCATCTTCATGGTGATTTTGTTTGCTGCACGGTCTTATCTGTAACTAAGGCTTTGATGAAAAATAAAGTGGACAAGTTAGGGTTCATTTTTTTTTCTTTTGGCCAGGCGAAAAAAGTACGTATAGTGAAGCCTATGTAAACTATTTTCAGCGCAGCTAAAAGGAAAAAGAATATCACTAAATGTTCAGTTAATTTTTTTTCAATGCCTAACCCGGACAAGCCGGAATAGATTAACATTTTTTAACCTTTTTGGGTTTGAGCGCTAAACCTGTCGGCGTGCTTGCACCCGGCAGCGTTGTAAATAATATTTTCTGCCAAAAAATACAAGAAAATAAGAATTAAGCGCCTAAGGACTTTCTGTGGTAAATGTATCGTTTGAACAATATTGGCAAAAAAAAACAATGCTGAACAATGAAGCACTTGAGCTTAAATGTTCAGCATTGTTCAGAGAATCAGATAAGTTACACCGGGAACCAAATCCTTCCGGGCAAGTTATCTTTTTCAGGCAAAAAATATCAGGTCATCATGAAAGGATGGAAAAAGAATATGATAACCGTTTCATGTTGATCTTTACTTTTGGTTTGCCAAATCGCCGGCATCTTTGAGCAGACCGTTTTTGTCTACCTTCAGCTTAACATCTCCCCCAACATCCAGGAGGACTGTTTTTTCACTTACTTCAATTATTTTACCATAGATACCACCAACAGTAACTACTTTATCACCTTTCTGAAGGTTCTGTCTGTATTGCCTGATTTCTTTCTGTTTCCTCATTTGAGGACGAATCATAAAAAAGTAAAAGACAACAATAATCAATATCATCATAATGAAAAAGGAATACGGATTTTGTTCTCCTTCTCCCTGTCCCATCATCAAAAAAATGTTATTCAAAAAAACCATAATTGTAAAATTTTAAGTATATACTAAATTTATATTTATTGTTTAAACTGGATTTTTCCGGTAAAAGTTTAATTCCAGATTTTCCGGCCTGTTAAAATATGTAATGAAAATGAGAAATATATTTGTTCAGATTATGGCTGAGTTAATTTTAAATTATTATCTCCGGCAAATGTTAATCTTCGAATTTTTATAATCAGCAAATCTTAGATTAATTTGGAGCCTCAACATATGCTTTAATCTTAAGTACCTTAATTTTATCCTGTGCATTTGAGAATATACTTATTGTTTTATGTTGATTTCCACGTCTCCCGGCGCTATTGAAACTGACTTCTATTGAGCCTTTCCCGTCTGGCGGGATTGGGTCCTTGCTGTACTTCGGTACTGTACATCCACAACTGGCGCGAGCATTTTTTATTATCAGGTTTACATCTCCTGTGTTTTCAAACAGGAATGTATGAGATACTATCTCTCCTCTTTGAATAGTCCCGAAATCGAATTCTTCTTGCTTAAATGCTATCCGGGCCGATTCTTCAGATGTTGATCCGTCGCCTGACAATTCATTTTGTTGGGGACCATTACAGCAATAGACCAAAAAAAAGAAAAATATCAGAAAAAAAGAAAAAAAACCAGATTTTAATACAATTTGCATAATTCAGGTCTCTTTTTGTTTACATCATAGATTATTAGGTAGAGTTTCTTCCCGAATCAATTAGACCCTTGCCTTCTTTATGAATCTTTTTTTGTTTTTTAAGGCTCTTTAAAACTTTATCCAGGACTCCATTAATAAATACACTGCTTTTGGTTGTGCTATATTGTTTTGCTATTTCAATATATTCATTAAAAGTCACTTTTACAGGAATAGTAGGAAATTGAGTAAGTTCGGTAATTGCCAGGCTCAGAACAAGGGTATCTATTACTGCTATCCTTTCCACGTCCCAGTTTTTTGAAAACCGGCGTATCATTTTCATGTTTTTCTCATGAGTCAAAATAGTCTTTGTTAGCAAATTCAATCCAAACTCTTCATCCTCCTTATCCTTAAATTTTGGCATGATTTTAGGTTTTTGACTAATATCTTCCGGAATAGGCTGTAAGGTCTTAACGATCATATTAATAATAATATCCAAATCATCATTCCAGTAAATATTATGTTCCTCAAGAACCTGTTCAAGTTGCTCATTGCCCAGTATTTCATGGGTATAGACAGAAATAAGGAAATCCCGGTCTTCACGGTAACTATCTTCGCCTGAAGTTGTATATTCTTTGTATTTTTTTGATGACTCAATATCTTTGAAAAGACTTTTTATCAATTCAGGCTCTCTTGAATAAGAAAGAATGTTTGATTTTAGATAATGCCTTAATTCATCAATTTTACTAATTCTGGAAATTAAGCGATTATTGACAAATTTTTGTTTCGACTGTATGTCTTTTTCATCTGCAATATTTCTTTTTTTGCTGTTTTTAATTTTTTTGTCAACAAAAATGGCTATTTCTAATACAATGAGCATGAGATAATGGTAAAGATCATATGATTTCTGTAACGAAAAAAGAAGCTCTTTTCCCGATTTTTCAATCGATTCACCTTCTCTGCAGAAATTAGCATATAAAATCAATAGCGCCTTAATTCTTAGCAGCCTCCTGGTTATCATATATAAAGAACTTTAATAAAGACTTCAAAGGCCACAAAAATAGTCTAAAAATGTTACCCGCCAAACAAATTTTCATTGTAAAATTTTTGGATTTAATCTTTTATTACAGATTTTTACTGAAATTTTCCGTCAGAGATTTCATTTTTTACTTATTTCGACCTTACTTTGGTACTAATTATAAGTATGTTATTCCTGAAAACGCAAGTATAATGGGAAGTGGTGTTTTTTTTAAACGCAGACTTAAGAATGAAGTATTATATCGCTTGTAGGAATAAAATAAAACAAGTAATTTCGAATGATTAAATATTTGAACATATTTTCAGGGAAAATACGATTTTTTTCATATTATTGTTGTTGCTAACTAGAATTATTGATGTAGCATGGAAGGAAACAAAAGAAAAGAGGGTTTTGAAAGGGAAGAAATATTTTCAAAAGCGGTCAGGGCAGGTAAAAGGACCTATTTTTTTGATGTGAAGGCCACCAGAAGAAACGATTATTACCTCACTATTACTGAAAGTAAAAAGAAGTTTGAACAGGATGGTCGTTTCCGTTTCGAAAAACACAAACTATTTTTGTATAAAGAAGATTTCGACAAATTTAGTGAAGGGTTAAATGAGGCGGTTGAATTCATTAAATCAAACAATAATCCTGATGAACCCGAGGAGAAACATGATAACAAAGGGAAAGAAGATTTCTCTGACGTGGATTTTGATGATCTTGAGGATATTTAGAATTCTGTAAAGAGTTTTTCTTTTTTTTAGAAATGGATGGTTTGGTTTATGAACTGAGAGAGCTTTTTTACAATGAGTTTATCTCTAAGGCCCGAAAGAAGAATAACTCTTTTAGAGAGTTGTTTATATAATTCTAAATGTATGATCTCAAAATGATGCTTTCTATTGTATCATCAGGTTTCATATTTATATGTCTTTTCATTTATATAAACATCCCTGTTTTTAGCCTGATGAAGTTTTATATTGGTTATGAGTTCTCTGGCTCCATTGCTGAAACAAACCGATTGTAAGGTTTCTATCAACGAAAGTATTTGCTCAGGTTTCCCCTCAATGACAGTTTCAAAGGGTGTTACCCTGTATTTCAGTCCTGAATTTGAAATCTCTTCAATTGCTTTATCTACAACATCATATGGGTCATTCTCTGAGATAAGAGGTAGTACCTGAATAGCGGCACTAACAATTCTATTTTTCATTATCAGAAGTTTTTTTATTGTCAAGGTATTTTTTGATTTCGCCGTTTGTCAGTTTTCGCACGTTAGTTACAATAAAGTCATTGTTAAGAAAGTTGCCCATCTGATTACACTCTTCAACAATCTCTTTGAATATTTTTTTGAGTGGCACGTTAAGAGGTATAATTGTAAGAATCGTACAAATATTTTCAGTGAAATTGATTTCTTCTATCTCAGAATCATAATTTTTAAAGACAAAATCGAATTCCTTTTCAACTATTTTTTGTTGTATTTGGGTAAATTCGGGTTGGTTATTTGCCGTAAGAACAATAAAATACCGGAGTTTGCTGCCTTTTCCGCCAAGCCCTGTTGAAATAAATACCTGGTTCTCATCCAGTAAAGAATTCTCAATAATCATCCTGCTTTCCTGCAAGGCTAAAATTGCCCATTTAGAAAGTTCGTTATCAGGGAGTTTAGTAAATTCTTCAATAGCCCTGTAAGCCCATATCTTATCTATGGAAGCAAGTTGTACGAGTAGTATCTTTTTTTCATCTTGTGGAAATTCAGGATCAAATAGTGCATCTTTTGATTTTCCGAGATATTCAGGGTCAATACCGGATTTTTGCTTTCTCGAAAACTCAAAGTATTCCATCTGAAGAGCAATGTCAATTTCTTCCTGAAGTACTGAAAATTTTTCGGGTTTAACGCCAAATCGCTCCCTTATTTGCTGGTACAATTCGTCTTCGTCCATATATGTAATTTACTGTTTGAATTCCTGACTTTTTTAAATATTTATGAAAAAAATTGTCAGATTAATGAAAGAGATTATAGTTTGTTTATCAAAAATTAAACCGAATGTTGGTTAATTATCAATTTTAAACATTTGTTTTCTCAAACGCATAATAAAGATGAATATTATTATGACCGGGTTTGAATAAGAGAATCAATATAAATTGCTTAATTCTTAATTGCTTGATCTATGAGTCCACTCCTAAAAGTCCATTTGTTGCCAAACTCGTCGTTATTTTAAAAATTTTGAATCCTCATTAACAGACAGTTAACTCCGGTTCAAAAATTTAAAATGCCCCCGACATTTTATTTACGAGGGCAGGCTTGATTTTGACAAAAATCATCCTTTTAGGAGTAGACTCATCTATTTTGAATAATTTTTTTTTTGTGTTGTTGGTTTATTGCTCAAAACCAACATGGGAAAAATGTTTATTTATTCCGGATTATCCGGTCTGGTCATTAAATGGTAACAGATGACATGCTCAAAAATACCAGGCAACCCTTACTTATATTTTAAATAAGCGCTTGCCTGATGATAATTATTGTGGTATGTTTGCGGAAAAATTTAGAATTATTCTAATTTATGAGGTGTGAATGAATCTTTCAAAATTAAAGGATAATCAAACAGGGGTAATCGTTAAAGTCAGAGGATACGGGGCATTCAGAAAACGAATTCTTGAAATGGGCTTTGTAAAAGGCCGTTTGGTTAAAGTCATTAGAAATGCCCCGCTCAAAGACCCGGTTCAATATGAAATAATGGGATATAATGTATCCCTGAGGAGAAGCGAAGCCAGGCTTATAGAAGTTGTGACCCCGGAAGAAGCAAAAACCTTAACAGGCGATGTCTCACAAGGTGTATTAAATGAGGAAATACTGCGAAAAACAGCATCAGAAAAAAGAAAAAATATAAAAATAGCGCTTGTTGGTAATCCCAATTGCGGTAAAACAAGCATATTTAATTTTGCTTCCGGCTCAAAGGAACATGTTGGCAACTATGGCGGGGTTACCATTGATGCCAAAAAAGGGACTTTTCGCCACGAAGGCTATCTTTTTGATATTGTTGATCTTCCCGGAACATATTCACTTTCTGCATTCTCTCCGGAAGAGCTGTATGTGAGAAAATTCCTGATAGGAGAACATCCTGATGTTATCATCAATGTGGTAGACGCTTCAAATCCTGAGCGTAATCTGTTTTTAACCACCCAGCTTATTGATTTAAACATCAGGACAGTTATTGCCCTGAACATGTTTGATGAGCTCAGGGCCACAGGAGACAGGTTTGATTACGCTGCTTTGGGCAGAATGATAGGTATGCCTGTTGTCCCGACAATTGGCTCTAAAGGGCTTGGATTAAAAAAACTTTTTAATAAAGTCATAGATGTTTATGAAGACCGTGATCCTGTTGTCAGACCGGTAAAAATTAACTATGGCCAGGTCATCGAAAAATCCATGTCCAGTATTATTGAAACTCTCAAAGATAACAAAGGACTTGCTGACAGAATTGCACCACGTTTTCTTGCTGTTAAATTGTTGGAAAAAGATGAAAGTACAAATTTTTCTCTGTCAAAATATCCAAATTATGATGAGATAAAAGAAGTTACAGACAAAGAAATAGAACATATTGAACATGTTTTTGATGATGACAGCGCTGCCATCATCACAGACTCAAAATACGGTTTTATTGCAGGAGCGCTAAAAGAAACCTATGAGTTCGGGCCGAATAAACGCAGAGTAAGAACAGAAGTCATTGATACACTGTTAACACATAAATTGTTAGGCTTTCCGGTTTTCGTGCTTTTTATGTGGCTTATGTTCCAGACAACATTCAAACTGGGCAGTTATCCAAAGGATTGGTTAGAAGCAGGAATTGGCCTCCTTTCAAACCTGATTAACGGGTTGATGCCACCAGGTATGTTGAAAGAATTGTTAATCGAAGGCATTATCAGTGGTGTTGGCGGTGTCCTTGTCTTTTTGCCGAATATTCTGATATTGTTCCTCTTTATCTCATTCATGGAAGATACCGGTTACATGGCCAGGGCAGCTTTTATCATGGATAAACTTATGCATAAAATCGGATTGCACGGTAAATCGTTTATTCCCCTTTTAATGGGGTTTGGATGCAATGTCCCGGCAATTCTTGCTACACGTACCATTGAAAACAGAAATAACAGGCTGTTAACCATTATGATCAATCCATTTATGTCCTGCAGCGCCCGACTGCCGGTGTATATTTTGATAACAGGCGCTTTTTTTCCTGAAAATGCCGGAACCATCATTTTTATTTTGTATGCAACAGGCATTTTGCTGGCCATTGGTATAGCAAAACTGTTTAAAAAAATATTGTTTAAATCAGAAGAATCGCCTTTTGTCATGGAACTGCCGCCCTACAGAATTCCGCAATTTAAAACAACATTATCACATATGTGGTCTAAAGCCTGTGAGTATCTGAAAAAAATGGGTGGTGTTATCCTCATCGCATCAATCCTTATATGGGCGCTGGAATATTTTCCTGTCAGGAATGGCGATAAAAGACAAAACACGGGAAATGGAAACAATAGCTATTCGGAGATTCAAGGAGACAAAGAACTGAAAAAAACAGGCAAAAAAGAAATGTCATCAAAACAAAATAACTCTGTAACTGATTCAGCTTTAAATTTCGAAAAACAGGAAGAACGAATTTCTTCCTCCTATATCGGCCATATTGGCAAGGCTATACAACCGGTTATGGACCCATTGGGATTTGACTGGAAAATGACTGTCAGCCTTTTGACCGGAGTAGCGGCTAAAGAAGTTGTTGTCAGTACTCTTGCTGTTTTATATCATTTTGAACCAGGCGAAGGAGAGAAAAAACTGAGCAAGTACCGCGATTCTCAACAAAAAAAATCTTTCGGAACAAAATACACCAAAAAATCTATTTTTAACCCCCTTTCAGCTTTTGCATTTTTATTATTTATTCTTATTTATTTTCCGTGTGTGGCCGTTATTGTTACAGTAGCAAAAGAAGCAGGATGGAAATGGGCCATTTTTTTAGCAGGATACACAACATTTTTGGCCTGGTTGGTGTCTTTTATTGTATACCAGGTTGGAAGTTTATTCATGTAAGTAACAATAGAATATTATGTGGCAGGAAATTCTAACATACATCATTATTGCATATGCAATGATTTGTACACTTATAAAAGTATCAGCTTTTTTTAGAAAAAATAAACACAATTATTGCCATTCTTGCAGGGCTTGCAATACATGCGGAGGGTGTGAAATAGCAAATAGTGCCTCTGACATACACTAATAAAATGTAAATACCTGTTTTTTTAAATATTTAAATATAGCTTAGAGGTACTAAATATACATATTTTTCAGAGCAAAAAAATCATTTCTTTTTGCCAACTAAAAATTCATATGTACCAAAACAAGTTTCATTATCCAAATAATTTCCTTTTACAATGACTTCAAACTGGCCATAATTATCAGGAGCAATGAAAGAAGTCCGGTAATTATCCTGAATTGATATTCCTGTTTCCCAATGTACCAGGTTATGAAAATCCGGCAGATGTTGATTTTTACCGGATGTTTTCATAATATTTGCTTGTGGAGTCAGGGTAATGTATTCAACAAAAACACCACTCTTTGGTGTTTCAAATCCTGCAAAATTGTCTGTATTGGTTTGAATGGCTATGACTCCCTTAATGGTATAATCGCCGGTATAATATATTTTATTAATGACATAAATATCAGTGAGATATTTAGGATTTATCTTAAATAATTCATTGATATCGTTTATTGGCAGATTGTCAAGCAGGACTAACGGTTCTTTGAAGTAAGTTTTAGTGTGCTCGTCAAGAACCCAGAATTTGTAGGCTCCACTTACTTTTTTTACAGCAACAAATGGAATTATTTCCTTAAATATCTCTTTAACAGTTGGCAACTCGATATAGTTATCAAGTGACACCCTGTTGCCATATCTTGTCAAAAAAGGTAAAACAGGTATGCTGTCTGAAATCATCGCATCATTATCATTAAATTTTTCTTTGATGTGTTGATTAAATAACATATCATTCAACAATGATGAATCTTGTTCGGAAATGACAGGAGACAGGTACAATGAGCCATTCATTTCATTCGAAAAATCCTGATTAACACAAATCTCCGGTTCTTTATCGGAATTCGCTGTTTTTATAAAGAGATTACGTAAACCTGTAGAATTTTCCAAACTAAATAAGAATTCGCCTTTTTCATTTGTTTTATTCATAAGAAACCGTGGGTTTTCTCCAAGGACGGATAAATAGCAGGTTTTTTCAGGTAATGGGGTGTTTTGATTATCACAAATCAGACCTGAGATATTCACTTTTCTTATTTCCGGAGGTATTTTCAGCCGTATATCTGAATTGTTGGTTATTTTTTTTATAAATGAATCATGATTAAGAATCCGGTTACAGTGTTTTTGAAGTGTTTCCGCAAGTACGTCTTGTGGAATATGAATTCCCGGATAGCTATTGTGAAAGTTGTTAATCAACGAGGGGTTTGATTTCAGATTTGAGAACAGGCAGGATGTGTCCCTGTGTGAATTTTTCAAACCTTTTTTTACAACAGAAACACAAACAGTTGCAGGCATATCACGTTTTATTTGTTTAATGTCAAGAAGAACTTCTTCTCCCGGGGTGAAAATCTTTTTTTGACCTGCAACTGAAAGTTTTTTCGTCTCTCCTCCCTCGTACACTAAACCCAGGGCGATTAACTTATCACTGGCTGTGAGGAAGCAATAATTAAGCCCTTTTGAAAGGTTCTTTGCCGGAATATCATATAATTCCTGCTGAACTGAAGTAAATGTTGATTTTTTATATGCGGGTGATAAATCATTGTTTTTAAGATACAGAGCCAATTTTTGTGGTTCTTTCAATTTGATGTTTAAGCGTAGATTAGCATTTTCAGACCATTCAATATTTATTTGTTCAATCATTGAACGGGATTTTTCTTGGATGCTGCGGATATAAGCCATGCCAGTTGTATCTGAATATTGCACAAAATTGTCAGGATCGAATTTAGCTTCTTTTTTTTTGTTTTTGTTTACCGGAACGCCGTATTGCGGATTGACGATGGTCAATAGCTGATAAGCAAATTGATCAGGTAAATAATTTCGCTGGTATCTCGTGTAAGCAGAAAATAAATATCCGTCTGTTTTAAAATTGGAGGGAATTTCAATAAAACCATTGACACCTGAATTATCTATCAAATATTTTTTTTTGATTATCTGTGATTTATCCTGGTTAAACAGTTCAATATATAAAACATCACTCAGAAGTGTGTCCAATGAAGAGTTTACACTGGCAAAAAACCATATTTTTTCTTCCGTCAGATATAAATCCCTGTCAGTTGAAAGGAAAACATTCTCAATATATGGATTATCAATGGTTTTCTGACCAGTGGAATTTTTGGCACAAAAAATCAAAAGTGTTAGAAAAAAAATATATATGCTCTTTATTGATGCTGCCATGAGTTTATTTTAAATAACTTTTTATTCATCATCCGGCCAAAACGCCGGTTTTTCAAGCTTACCACCATATGTTCTGCAATCAAAACATTCCGGAGATGATCTGGCGATACTTCCTATAGGAGTTTTTGTAAAATATATTGGCCAGTCTTCAGGCGGAGAAAGAAACAGATAGCCTATTCCATCGGTACTGGCTTCACATTCCGGATCATAGAATGGCAGATACGGACGGTCAACAAAAATTCTTCTCCTGCTCTGCCCGGCTACAAGAAAATATCCAAGTACTTTTTTGTCAGAATCACTCATACATCGAAGGTTCCCCTGAACATAAAAGGGTTGTTTTGTGTACAAATTATCTCCTTCAGTTTGTTGATTTTTGATATTGGAATAGTAATTAAATGCCTCTTCTGAAATTGCATATTGCCTGACAAGCAGGCTGTATTTCACCGTTAAATGTTTTCCTTCTGTTGATACATAATTCAAAGGTATTTTGTTAATAATGGTCTTTTCTAAATGCCTGGCATCATACATATAATAGTCATCTAAAGTTTGACTTTTCCAGCAATAATAATATTTATAGGGTTCTGGGTTGTCCTCCAGACTGCCGGCAAAAATATAATAAGCAATAAAACCTGCATGATATTCGTATGTTTCTTCAAGCCTCCAGAGATAAAAAGGATGATTGTTCTCTACATCCCGGGTTGAAGCGTAAAATCTATAGCCTGCACGATCATAATTAACATCTGTCGTGGGCTGATATTCAACATCGTATGTAATGCTGTCAATAGCCGGGCATGATGTTAATTCCTGAAAGTCTGATTCATATCTGTCTCCGTCTTCAGTATTAATAAATAATTTATAGGAATTTCCGGCATTTGCATCCAGGTTATTACATACATATTTACCTGAATCAAGCTCAGAAAAGTAATGAATATGCCCGCTTTTATCTTCAACCCTTACAGATGCATCTGTCATTGGAATATACTCTGGATTTTCAACAGGTGCTGATATTGAAAGCTTAATGATGTGAGGGCCTTCTGAATCAGTAATAAGTCCGTCAACTACCATTACTTCTTCCTGCTTTCCCAAATCAGGCCAATATTCATCAATACATGAATGAAACAAAATTGTTAGGCTAAAAAGTACGTATATGATTATTGTTTTAATCTGCATAATTTCCTAACTTGAAGTTGTAGCTTAATGTGACAATTGGCATACCGAAAATAGACATTTTATAGCCTATAATCTGTTCATGTTCTTTTGAAAAAAAAACAGAATAGGCATTTTTTCTGCCCGTCAAATTGTATACAGACAATTGCCATGAACTATGTGCACGTTTATTCTTTTTTAGGTTCCCCTCAAGGTTAACTGAGAAATCAATTCTGAAATAGTCAGGGAGTCTGTATTCATTTCTGTTGGAGTATGAAATAATTTTTTTCCCGTTTTGATAATAAATGTCAGTTGGATAGGTAATTGGTCTGCCGGTACTATAAACAATATTTCCCGAAATACTTAGTCTGCGGGAGAAACGATAATTCCCTACAAAGTTAAATGTGTTGGGTTTGTCATAATTTGCCGGATATGGTCTGCCAAAATTTATCCTGCTGCCGGGAAAAGGGCTGTCAACTTCAACTCTGGCATTTGAATACGTATAATTCAACCATCCATTAAGTTTTCCATGTTTTTTTCGCAGCATGATTTCAATACCATAGGCATTTAATTCGCCCTGAACAATGTCTGTCTCCGGTATTTTATTAACAAGTAAATCTGCGCCATTCTTATATTCTACAAGATTATTAACCCATTTATAATATCCTTCGATTGTAAGTTCCAGAGCATTTGAGAATCGATTTGAATAGAAACCGACTGAAAGTTGATGACCATCAAGAGGAGGGGTATGGTAGTCCGACAGTTTCCATTTTGTCGTTGGTGATATTGAAATCGTGTTTGACATCATAAAAAGATATTGCTTCAGTTGGTTATAACTTACCTTAACAGATGCCCCGGGCATAAAAATCCAGTTTGCAGAGAATCTGATGTCCGGACTTTGATAGTTTTTTATAATTTCATTTCCGTATGAGCTGGTATCCGAAATATATTCAACTTCTTTTGGCAGATTTTCAGGATATTGAAATATTTTCTCAGGCCCTAAATATGAGTACAAATTATATCGAAAACCTCCATAAAGTGTTAGATTTTCTGTTGGTTTCCATTCATCAGAAATAAATATAGAAGACTCGATCCCTTTTTCATAGCCTAAATGAATATTTTGGACAAGCGATTCTGAATTAAGCGGAACATGATTTCCATTATGAAGTTGGTGGAGCGTTGTTTTCAGTCCTGCCGTGATTTTGTGCTTCTCGTTTGGGGTGATATCTACAATGGCTTTGATTTTATAGTCACGGATATCAAAATCATGTTTATAGGCATCGATAGTGAGTTCATGATTTTGTTCTTCAAAAAAATAATTGCTGTACACAGCAGAAACCTTTAGCTTACTGTTTGTTGTCATTATTCTTTGCCACTCGAGGGAAGAGCCGGTATTTTTATAGTAATATTTCGCGATTGTTGAAAAACCAATATCATCAGTGCTGTAATATCCAAACAGCCGTATATTGTTCTTTTTGTTAATACCATAAGAAACAGAAGAAATTATGTCTCCAAAATAAAAATTACTTTGTCTGATATCAGGTGATTTTACAAGTTCCAGTAGTTTATCAGAATATGTAGACCTAAGACCAATAAAAGCGCTGCATTTGTCCTTTTTTAAAGGACCTTCAAACAGAAGTTTCCCGGTGACAGGACTAATTCCTCCCCGTGCATGGAATTTTTTCCTATCACCCTGAATGGTGCTTATATCAAAAACTGAAGATAACCTTCCGCCATGCTCAAGTGGTATATTACTTTTATACAACTTAAACTCATTGATGGCTTCGGAATTAAAAGCTGTGAAAAAACCTAACAAATGCGATGTATTGTAAACAGGCACTCCGTTAATGAGAAACAAAGTCTGGTCTGAAGGACTACCCCTGACATTTAACCCTGCTGAACCTTCTCCGGTGTTCTGCACACCAGGTAACATGAATGCTGTTTTAACAATATCTTTTTCTCCCAGTACCTGAGGAATCTGGTCTATATCCTGGGCGGTTAGTCTTTCAAGTCCCATATGGGCGTTATGAACCCTGTTGTATTTATTTGATCTTATTGTGACTTCTTCGAGAGAGATTATTCTTTTTTCTAATTCAATATCAAGTCTTCCATCACCACTGACATCGATATAAACTTTTTTTTCTTTTGTTTCAATGCTTGAAATAAGCAAGGTGAAATCCCCAGCTGGCAGTGAAAGAGAATAATATCCGTCGTCTGAAGTAACAACTCCCTTTGTCAAACCTTTGACCTGTATTGTTACACCAATCAAAGGATTGCCATCCCCGGACGAAGTTATGAAACCATACATATGGTATACAGATTTTTTATTATTCTGACCTTCCCCAACAACAATCCTTTTTGGCACATATTCCTCTTTTGTTGATAAAAAAGTGTCATCTTTCTCTACCCGTGGAGCTTCATCTTTTTTATCACCATTGTTGAAAAAGTCTTTTGATATCTTGTCGGGGTGAAGAGGTTTGGTGGTTATAAAAATATCACCTTTACCATCCTGGTAAACATGTAATTCGCTATTTTGAAAAAAAATATCCAGGTAATCAGTTAAGAGCATAGCTGTATCAGGCAGATGTATTTTTTTATCAGGGATAAGATTTTTTTGGTAAAAAAACCTGATATTCTTTTGTTTTTGTGTTGAATGTATGAATTCTTCCCAGCTATTGCCGTTCATTTGAGGGCTAATATAACCCGAATCATGCTGCGCATGTGTAAAATTATTGATTATTAGAGTTATCAATGAAATTAAAACCAGTTTTATCCTAAACCAATTCATCTAAATATGTCATAAGATTGTTAAAGTCCGGGGAAGTTGCCTTTCTTATTTTAATTTTATTTTTCCTCATGAAACGTTTAATATGCTTTTTTTTGTCAGGAAATACATCAATGATGTCTTTTCTTCTTTTTATTTCATGTGCCTGTCCATTTTTTAGGAGAAAATAGTTTTTTTTGGGTGGTGAAAATTCACCAATCGCTGAATAGAGATCATTTTTTCGGCTAATAATTGTTTTATAATACCCAATATATAATTTTATATGACCGTCATAGATACGCTCAAGGTACTTTTGCTGTACATTTTCAAGATTTTTTATTTTTCTGTTAATGAATTTTGAGCGAGAGAATGATCGATTTTTCAAGTAAAATGAGTCAACAATTTGGTCTTCCAGATATATTGTTCTGAAATATCCGTTTTGAGATTCGGATAAAAGAATAAGCTTTTCATCAAATATATCGTACTTGATTCGAATATTATCAAAAGTATTGCCTTTGAGAAATAATGTTGCTTCCATCCAGGCATTATTTGATAAATATGGATAACCTTCAATATGAGCATATGACTCTAAATAATGAGTTCCGTTTGCAAGAATAGCTGAAGTTCCATATATTTTTTTAAGCTTTTGATGTATCTCCTGTAGCTTTCTTTCGGTTGTATTCTGAGCCAATATTTGTTTAACACTGAAAAGTAACAGGATGATTCCTGAAACAAATAATATTTCTCTCCTCATAATTTCAAAGAAACGATATAATGCGCAAAAAGCAATACAACTCATTATTGCTTCCCGAATTCGGAACAAAGGATAGTTATATTATGCTTTTAAACTAATAATACTTTTTTGGCATAAAATAATCAAAAAAAATCCTCAATGGTTTTTTTTAATAACATGAATAAAAACATAATATTGTATGAAACATTTTTTAAATTATTTATATTTAGCCAACTACAATTTTTATATATGCTCACAAACATGGAAAACAGTAAAAATATGAAGAACTACTTTTGAATAAAACTTTGTGAATCTACACCATAACCTAAAATTCCAACATGTTATTCCTTAAAAATCATCATTTTTATCATGAATAATCATATAAAACAGCTAAGTTTGCAGCAATTTTCTAAAAGGATGATACATGAAACAAACAAAACTTTTTAGTGATTTTCCGGAAATTCCTGCGAAAACTTGGGAAGAAAAAGTACTGGCGGATTTAAAAGGGGCTGACTATGAAAAAAAACTGGTATGGAAACCTCTGGAAGGTTTTCAGGTAAATCCCTATTACAGGGGTGAATCCCTGGACGATATTTCATACCTGGAACAAATTCCGGGTCAGTTTCCTTTTGTCAGAAGTTACAATAATGATAACAATAATTGGTTTATCAGGCAGGATGTTCATATCCGCAAGAACAACTATGATGATGTAAATGACTATGCCTTAAATATTTTATCAAAAGGCTTAACATCACTGGGATTTTTTTTCCCGGAGGGATTTATCCCCAGAAAAGAAGACCTTAATAAGCTGTTAAATAAAATTTGCTGTCCTGCTTTTGAATTGAATTTTTGCAATATACATTCACCAAACGAATTTATCAGATTGCTGATTGATACTTTCAGACAGCAACAATGCGATCTTAACACGATGTCGCTGGGAATTGATTACACACCATTGAATGATTTTCAGCTAAAAGGAAAGTTGCCGGCAGATTTATCACAGATCATTGACAATTGCTCAAAAATGATTTCTGAGTACAGTCATATCACACAGTTAACAACAATTGGTGTACATGGTGAGTCATATAGCAATGCGGGTTCAACAATTATACAGGAAGTTGCTTTTACGCTTGCCCAGGCAGATGAATACCTTGAAATGCTTATTCGGAATGATATTCCGGCAGAAGAAGTAGCCTCAAATATAAAATTCAATGTTGGAGTCAGCTCCAATTATTTTATGGAAATTGCGAAATTTCGTGCATTCAGACATTTATGGGCAAAGATTCTGGAAGCAAATGGATTAGAAGATTTTGATAAAGCCAGGATGAACATTCACGCCATTACCGGGACCTGGGATATGACATTATATGATCCATATGTAAATATGCTTCGTTCCACCACAAAAGCCATGTCTGCCGCAACCGGCGGAATTACAAGCATGACCGTGCTTCCTTTCAATATCATTTTTGAAGAGGTTTCAGAATTTTCCTCAAGAATAGCGCGAAACCAGCAAATCATTTTACAGGAAGAAGCGTATTTTAATAAAGTGGCTGACCCCTCAGCAGGTTCATATTATATCGAAAACCTGACAGATTCGATCATCGGGCACGCCTGGAATCTTTTCCTGGATATACAGGATAAAGGTGGTTTTATCAGCGCACTCAAAAAAGGGGTCATTCAAAAGGAATTGAAAGAAACTGCCCGCAAAAAGAAGGACAGGATAGCATCGAGACGAGATACCTTATTGGGAACAAATCAATTTCCAAATTTTACTGAATATCCTGAAATGAATTCATATTTTGCCGAACAGGTTGAATCAGGCAAAGATAGTGAGATTGAACCAATACAAATATCCAGGGGCGCTATTGAATTCGAAAAACTGCGGTTAGAAACAGATGTTTATTCCAATCAAAACAACAGACCGTCTGTGTTCCTTTTTACTTACGGAAATGTCGCTATGAGGAGAGCCAGGGCACAATTCTCCGCAAACTTTTTTGCAACTGCAGGTTATAAAATAATTGACAACAACGGATTTTCTTCTGTTGAAGAGGGAATAGAAGTTATTAAAGAGAAAAAACCGAATATTGTTGTTTTATGCAGTTCTGATGAAGAATACCCGCAATTTGCAGCTGAATTGCTGTCAAAATTACCGGAACATGTCATTTCTGTTGTTGCAGGATACCCTAAAGACAGTTTGGATGAGTTGAAAAATGCAGGAATTGAGCATTTTATCCATATCAGATCAAACCTGCTGCAGGAATTACAGACATTTCAAAAAATACTGGGCGTTAAATCTTAAAAGTGTATAAATAATGGCAACAGATTATAAAAAAATCAATATAAAAGCATCGAACGGAACAGATACAGGTCATAGAAGCTTTGATTCAGGCAATGATCGCTGGACAACACCTGAACAGATTCCGCTAAAACATATCTATACAAAAAAAGACCTTGAAGACCTTGAACATCTCAACTATGCTGCCGGTATTCCGCCATATCTTCGCGGCCCTTACTCTACCATGTATGTGATGAGACCCTGGACAATCCGCCAGTATGCCGGATTTTCAACAGCAGAAGAATCCAATGCTTTTTACCGTCGTAATCTTGCGGCAGGACAAAAAGGGTTATCAGTAGCATTCGATTTGGCAACTCATCGGGGATATGATTCCGATCATGAACGGGTTACAGGGGATGTCGGAAAGGCCGGCGTAGCAGTGGACTCTATCCTTGATATGAAAATCCTGTTTGACCAGATTCCCCTGGATAAAATGTCTGTGTCAATGACCATGAATGGCGCTGTGCTGCCGGTGATGGCTTTCTATATTGTTGCCGGTCTTGAACAGGGTGTTAAATTAGAGCAACTTACCGGTACTATACAGAATGATATTTTGAAAGAATTTATGGTCAGGAATACCTATATTTATCCGCCTGACTTTTCAATGAAAATTATTGCAGATATTTTTAAATATACCTCTCAGCACATGCCCCGTTTCAATTCAATCTCCATTTCAGGATATCATATGCAGGAAGCAGGCGCTACCGCTGACATTGAACTCGCTTATACTTTGGCTGACGGACTGGAATACCTACGAACCGGGATTGGCGCCGGTCTCAACATTGATGCTTTTGCCCCCCGCCTCTCATTTTTCTGGGCCATTGGCATGAATCATTTTATGGAAATAGCTAAAATGCGGGCTGCCAGGATGCTTTGGGCCAAAATCGTAAAACAGTTTAATCCCAAAAATCCTAAGTCCATGGCGCTGCGAACTCACAGCCAAACTTCCGGCTGGAGCCTGACAGAGCAGGACCCCTTCAACAACGTGGCCCGAACCTGTATCGAAGCGATGGCTGCCACCCTGGGACACACACAGTCTTTGCACACCAATGCTCTTGACGAAGCAATTGCCCTTCCAACCGATTTTTCTGCGCGAATTGCGAGAAACACACAATTATACATACAACAAGAAACACAAATTTGCCGTTCTGTTGATCCCTGGGCAGGTTCATATTATGTTGAAAAACTCACTCATGAAATTGCCCACAAAGCCTGGAAACATATTGAAGAAATAGAAGGACTGGGCGGAATGGCAAAAGCCATTGAAACAGGTTTGCCAAAAATGCGTATTGAAGAAGCAGCTGCCCGAAAACAGGCCAGGATAGATTCAGGCATAGATACCATTGTCGGGACTAATAAATACAGGCTGGAAAAAGAAGAGCCGATCGATATTCTTGATGTTGATAATACATCAGTCAGGGAATCTCAGCTAAAACGTCTTGCAAAGCTACGACATGAAAGAAACCAGCAGGAAACCCGGCAGGCACTGGAAGTATTGACCAAATGCGCTGAAACGGGGGAAGGTAATTTACTGGAACTGGCTGTTGAAGCAGCAAAAAAGAGAGCATCGCTTGGTGAAATATCTTATGCCTGTGAAAAAACAGCAGGTAGATACAAAGCTGTTATACGGTCAATAAAAGGAGTCTATTTATCAGAATCAAAAAAAGATATGCATTTAGAACGTGCACAGAATCTGGCAAAAGAATTTGCAGAACTCGACGGGCGCCAGCCGCGAATCATGATTGCCAAGATGGGCCAGGATGGCCACGACAGGGGCGCTAAAGTTGTGGCAACAGGTTATGCTGACATTGGTTTTGATGTTGACATTGGACCATTATTCCAGACCCCTGCCGAGGCAGCCAAACAAGCGGTTGAAAATGACGTGCATGTATTGGGGGTCTCAAGTCTTGCCGCAGGACACAAAACCCTTGTTCCACAGGTTATTGAAGAACTTGAAAAACTTGGACGTCCGGATATTATGATTATTGTGGGTGGTGTCATTCCCCACCAGGACTATCAATTCCTTTATGATGCCGGAGTCATGGGAATATTCGGTCCGGGAACTTCTGTGTCTGTGGCTGCAGAAAGAATTCTGGAATTGCTTATAAAAAGCGTAAAAGAAGAAGACTGACCTGCAAAATAATGCCGATGTTTTTTTTGTTGTTAAAATTCAAATACTTCTATATGAATTGAGTTTTTTTTCAGAGTTCTGTCTGGCAATGATATCCTGACAGAACTTTTTAAACATTTTTCCGGATCATTGATGAAAAATACCCCCACCCCTGCAAAAAACCATGAATGCATGGTCATTTCGACCAAAGGAAGACTACGTAGTAGCAGCGAAGCTAAATCTCAAAATTTTAACCAGACACCAGTGATTGTAAATGTTAACAGGTAAATGAAAAATGCTAAAAAAACATATAAAAAATAAATCCTGCTATAAAATTCTGCCTATAAAAATTAATATTCACAGATGAAATGATTATTTTTGATTGTTCAATAATAATAAATAAAACGACAAAAATAATGGGGACAACGCTCATATACAGGTTTTCACCCTATTTTTTTCTATTTCTGTTTCCACTTCTCCTGGCAGCTCAGGAACAAATTCTTGTTCCTGAAACTGTATTTGTCAAAGGAGGAACGTTCATAATGGGCAATAATACCGGTCAACCGGATGAATCTCCTGAACATGAAGTTTTAGTCAACGATTTTCATATTAGCAAATACGAAATTACTGTTGAACAATACCAGCAATTTTGTGAGGATGTCAATAAAAAACTTCCGAAACAGGAGGTTTGGTCAAAATACAACCATCCGGCAATTTATGTAAGTTGGTATGATGCAGTGGAATATTGTAAATGGTTATCAAAAAAGACAGGAAAAAAATTCAGACTCCCCACAGAAGCTGAATGGGAATTTGCCGCCAGGGGCGGTCTAAAAAGCAAAGGATACAAATATTCAGGGGGAGATTCTCTTCACCTGGTTGGTTGGTGTGCTGACAACATCCCTGAAAAAGGAACACAACCAGTTGGTGAATTAGCTCCTAATGAGCTCGGGCTTTATGATATGAGTGGAAATGTCTGGGAATGGTGCCATGATCGCTACCAAAAAGATTATTACAAGAATAAGGTCAGAAATAATCCCAAAGGACCGGAAATAGGCAACTGGCGAATTGTCAGGGGTGGGTCATGGGCAGATGATTCAATGAAAGCAACCTGTAATTACAGACAAAGTAATATCCCGGCTAATGCGGGTTTTAATGACGGGTTTCGTGTTGTCTTGACTGAATGATAGCAGCAACCTGTAAATAAAAATATATTTTATAAAATATTATACAAAGGGGAAAAGATGAAAAGATATCTTTTGGTAATTTTTTCTTTTTTATACATGACATTTAGTTGCAATGCACAACATGATAATTTTAAGGCTCTGTTTATATTAAATGTTACAAACTTTATCGAATGGCCATCCTTACCGGAACAATTTGTCATTAAAATATTAGGAAATTCACCTGTGAAAAATATTCTGGAGACTGATCCAAAGCTGAGAAATAAGAAAATCTCAGGAATTCCGTTTAAAGTCAATGAGGTGCCTGATATTTATTCAGTCAGGGAGTGTCAGATACTTTATATTCCCTCAGACAAACTCAATGAAATTCCGGCTGTCATGGACGTAATCAGTGGTCAGCCAACACTCATCATCACTGATGATAATACGGGCACAGCAATTAAAAACGGGGCCTGCATAAACTTTTATGCTCCCCCCGGACAGAAAATAACGATGCAGATAAACAAAGAAAATATCATCAACCAGGGATTAAAAGTGGATTCACACTTGCTTTATTTGGGTGAAGTTATAGAATGATGTCTCTGGTGAAATTTTTGGAAAGATTTTTGATATTGATATTTCATTGTTCTGTCATACATTTACATCAAAACGCGAAAGGATGAATTTAAAGTTCAGATTTACAATAGCAAGGAAATTATTTGCCGGTTTCGGCCTGCTTTTTTTAGTTGTGATTTTAACCAGTATTT
>CAZVTW010000026.1:0-25821 GCA_964629805.1 uncultured Bacteroidales bacterium
ATCCGCCTCGACCTCGAACTTTCTGGCCGAGACACTTACTTTATGGATGGACACTCATTAGCCAAGAATAAAAATTATGAATAGACGTCAGAACAAAAACATATCTAATAATCAGGAAGGACTGCATAAGTCAATTCATACACAATGTGAGAAATGCAACCAATTTATCAGGCATGCTTCAGATGCTATTGTTCTGACAAATGAACAAGGAGAAATCATTGAGTGGAATCCTGCACAGGAGGAATTGTCAGGATTGAGTTTCGATCATGTCAGAGGCAGAAAAGTCTGGGATGTTCAGTTTGAGATGGCTTTACCTGAGATGAAAATACCTGAAAACCTGAAAAAAATACACAACATATTTAAAGAGTATTTCAGAACAGGTCAGGGCAATTTTTTAGATAAGGTCATTGAAATGCCAATCATAAAAAAGTCTGGCGAAACTCAATTTATCGAACAGCGATCATTTAAAATAACAACTCCGGACGGATTCATGCTTGGAAGCCTTAGCAGGGATGTAACATCAAAAAATAAAACTATTCAGAAAATACGCCAGAGCGAAGAACGATACCGGCTGATGGCCGAAAACGCCGTTGATTGTATCTGGCAACTGGATAAGAATTTAAAGTTTACCTATTTAAGCCCGTCTTTATATGACATGACAGGTTATCATCCTGAAGAATGGATTGGAACTACCCCCGTAATGCACATTGTAAAATCTGAATACAATACATTATCAGGACTGGCAACCGAAGTAATGCGAAAAGAGAAATCGCGGCAACAAGTTTGTTTCGAAACCAGGATAATTAAAAAAGACGGAACTGACTTTCCGGTAGAAATTATTGCAAAACCATTGATTGATTCAACAGGCAACATCATTGGGATTCAGGGTTCTACCCGTGATGTTTCGGAGAGAAAACTCCTTCAGCAGGCTATTGAAGAAAATGAAAAAAAATATAGAAGTTTTGTTAGCCAGTCCAAAGATGGTTTAGTTATGACAGATGAAAACGGCGCCGTCATAGAATGGAACAATGTGATGACAACAATAACCGGTATTAGGGCTGATGAAATATTACAGACCAAAATATGGGATGCAGATGATAAACTGATGAATCCTGAACAATCAAAAAATTATAACAGGGATGATTTTAAAAGATCATTTAAACAATTTTTTAAGCAGGGAAAAGCTGATTTCCTGAATAAAATTATTGAAGTAACAGTCTTTGACAAATCCGGAAAAAGACATGATCTGGAACAAATTAGTTTTAAGATAGATTCTCCCGCCGGATACAGACTTGGCGCTATTATCAGGGAAATAACGGAAAAAAAGCAAACATTAAAAAAACTTCGGGCCAGTGAAGAACGCTATCGCTGGATTGTAGAAAACTCGAGTGAATTAGTCACGGTATTTGCAGATGATGAAATTATTTACATCAGCCCCTCAGTTAAAAACTTACTTGGTTATGAGCAGGATGAATTTTTGAAATTAAATCATCTGGATCTTATTCATCCGGATGACAGGCACCGTGTAGAAAGAACCATTAAAAACCGGATTAAATTCAAAGTAACATATCCACACACCTATGGTTACAGACAAAGGCACAAAAAAGGTCATTATGTCTGGCTTGAAACCATAAGCGGCACAAAAGTTCAGAAGGATGATCATTTTCAGACTGTTCTTAATTCACGGGATATTTCTGAGCGTATTGAAGCAGACCAAATCATCAGAATGAATGAAGAAAAGTACAGAAATCTGGTTGAAAGATCACCCATAGGAATCGGATTATCACGAAACAATATTATAGAATATACAAATGAGGCCCTGTTAAAGATTTATGGCATGAAAAGCATGGCTGGTATGCATGAAAAAGACCTGGATAATTTTGTTCATCCGGAAGATAAAAATATGATTCGGCAAACAATGAGCAAGATTGAAAATGGAGATGTAAAATATCCTGTCGAACTCAAGCACAAAATAATCGCTCAGGATAAGACAATTAAACACATTGTTGTCAATCTTTCTGAATATTATGTAGGCAAAGAACGTTTTTCGCAAGGTATCTTCAGAGATGTAACAGAGGAAATTAAGTTTGACAAAGCTAAAAGAAAACTGGCTGCTGAATCATTATATGTTAGCCAGAAGAATCAAATACTGACTGATATTAAGAATGAAATTAAATCCATATGTCAAAATAATCCATTGATTGATCCGGTCATTTTCGATGATGTCAACAAAATTCTTGATTATAATATTAATTTTGACAAAGACTGGAAACTGCTAGAGTCTCATTTTTCTGAAATTCATTCAGACTTCTTTAAGAATTTGAAAACACGGTTTCCCCTCCTGACCCAAAATGATTTGAAACACTGTGCATTGATGAAAATAAATATAGATACGAAAGAAATTGCACGGATGTTAAACGTCAAGCCAACATCTATACAGATTGCCCGCGTTCGCTTAAAGAAAAAACTAAATCTTGAACCTGACGCTGACTTACGAAGTTTTATTTTAAGTTTTTAAAACAAGGTAATATATTTGTAATATAAAATTGACAACCTTTCAGACCAGAATTCCGTAAATTTGTTTAATATCCTGATAATAAGAATTGTTGATTTAATAAATTGATATACAGTAATTTATAATGATACAAATATGCTGAAAACTGCATTTTTGTGACAGAAAGACCATGCTTTAAAGGATTAAAATGCATGAATGTATTATCATTTCGACCGGAGGGAAACCACGTAGTAGCAGCGAAGCTAAATCTCAATGTTTTAACCGGACAACAATGAATTGGAATAACGATTTTTTGTCAATAGCTTTATACCTTTTGACGCTTTAAGCATATATGGTTTTATGTATCTGGTTTATTGAAATAATTATTGTAAGTGTTTTTTTATGAAACAAACAGAACCTACATACGAAGAATTGCTCAGGCGGGTACACGAACTGGAGGCATGTGTTGAAAAAAATCAATCCTGTCGCTACCAGGAGCTTATCCTTGATTCAATTTCTGAGCCAACATCTTTTGTTGACAAGCATTACAGGTATTTGTACGTGAACAATGCCTATTGTAATAACTTTGGCAGAGAAAAAAATGAGATAATCGGCCTGACTGTAGCAGAACTGGTTGGCGCTGATAATTTTGAAAAAAAAATAAAACCACATATTGACCAGTGCTTCAGCGGGAAAAAAGTCGCGTATGAATTCAGAGGCCTTTTCCCCGGTGGAGTGGAAAAAGTTTTGCAAATGAACTATCAGCCCCACTATGATAATCAGGGATATGTTGACGGCTTAATATCCACTGCAAAAGACATAACCAGTCGCAAAATAGCCGAAAATGAGTTACAGGAAAGCCGGAAAGAACTGAAGAGACAGCTTAATTTTACAAACACATTGCTTAAAAATTTACCTGTTCCTTTGTTTTATAAAGATGCAGAAGGAAAATACCTGGGCTGCAATCCGGCTTTTGAAGCATTTACCGGCAAAAAAGAACATGAAATCCGCAACAAAACAGTTGAGGAAGTCTGGAACAAGAATTTGGCCTCGGGTTATCGAAGCCATGACATCAATTTACTGAAGGCAGGTAATCATCAAAAATATGAGTTCAAGGTAACTGACTCCAATAATGATATTCAAGATGTCATTTTTGATAAAGCGGTTTTCCTGGACGAGAATAACCAACCAGCCGGTATCATTGGTGTATTCCTGGACATCACAGAACGTAAAAAGGCTGAAACAGCCCTTAGGGAAAGTGAGGAAAAATACCGTTTAACAGTTGAGAATTCCCCTGATGCCATTCTGATGTTTCGGAATGACAAACTTGTTTTTGCCTCTCCTGTTTTCCATAAAATAGTAGGATATACACCTAAAGAAGTTTATAACTCCTCAAAAGAAAGTTTTTTTCATCTCATTCATCCGGAAGACAGGGAAATAATTATAAATCAATACCATGTCAGTCTGAAAAATAAACGTCATTTTGAACAATATCATTACAGAATTAAGAAGAAGGACGGAACATATATATGGATAAATCATTATTCGAACCGAAAATTTGACAAAAACGGGAATCCCGAAATATCGGTTATCATTGCACGAGATGTGACTGATAAAGTGCAGGCAGAACAGAAACTCAGAGACAGTGAGGAAAAACACCGCCATTTTGTTGAAAATTCAATAGACGGCATACTTTTGACAGATGAACAGGGACATATCATCACCTGGAATAAATCACTGGAGGCGCTGACAGGTATTACCGAAGATCTGGCTTTGAAAAGTAAAATCTGGAATATTCAATATGAATTGTCCCCTCCGGAAATGAAAAATACAGCCTTTTACAATGCGTTTATGCAGAAATTCAGGGAATTTTATCACAAAGGCCAATCGGAAATTGTTGTGCGAAACAAGGAAGCCAAAATTTTTACGCATGACACTGAAAAAACAGTACTGCAATCATCTTTTTGTATACCAACAGAAAAAGGCTATAGGTTGGGTGAAATTTTTCGTGACATAACCCAACAGAAAAAGAATGAACACGAACTTCTGCATGCGGCCCGCATTATTCAGGCGACTTATGACAGCTCGATTGAATCTTTTTTCCTGTTTAGCATTGACTTTACTATCATGGCCTTTAATAAAACAGCTGCTGAGTATGCCAGAAAATACTGGAGCAAAGAACTGGCAAAAGGGCAAAACATGAAAACATATGCAGCTCCTGTTAAATCCTGGGATATCTTCAGGAAGAATTTCAATCGGGCTTTAAATGGTAAAACCATTGAAAATGAACATTTGCTTCGCGGAGTCAACGATATGGAATTATGGTTTTATTCAACCTTTAACCCGGTGTTTGATGAAGATAACAATGTCGCTGCTGTTTCATTCAGTTCCATTGATATCACAGCGCGAAAAAAAGCTGAACTGGCTTTGAAAAAAAGTGAGGAAAAATACAGGACACTCATTGAAAATCAGGGCGAAGGTATTGGAATCACCAATAAAGATGAGGTATTTACTTTTGCCAATCCGGCAGCTGAGAAGATTTTTGGTGTGAAAAAAAACCAGCTTGTTGGCAAATCGCTTAAATCATTTCTTTCTGAGAAATCCTGGAAGAAAGTACAGCATGAAACGGAAATACGAAAGCAGAGAAAAAAATCAACATACGAGCTGGAAATATTCAGACCTGACGGTAAAGTGATTCCCATCTTAACAACAGTTAACCCGCAATTTGACGAATATGGCAATTTTTGCGGCGCTTTTGGCGTTTTCCGTGATATTTCAGAAATAAAAAAATCAGAACAACTCCTGAATCAACGCCTGCATTATGAGAGCAGCATCAGCCAGTGTCTGACCACTTTACTGGAGGAAGCGCCAGATAATGAAACCAAAGCTCTGGAATATATACTCAACAGTTCCGGCGCTTCACGTATTTACATATTTGAAAATTTTCACGACCAGAAAGTTGGTCTGTGTATGAAACAGACGCACGAAGTTTGTATTGAAGGCGTTAAACCGGAGATTGACAATCCTGCATTGCAAAAAGTGTCGTATCAACATGACGGCTTTGCAAGATGGCAGGAAAAATTATCCCAAAATGAATTCATTTGCGGCAATATTAATGAATTTCCTTCATCTGAACAGGAAATTCTCAAATCCCAGGATATTAAATCAATGCTGGTTATCCCGATATTCATTGATAAAACCTGGTTTGGATTTATTGGTTTTGATTATATTTACGAAGAAAAAACCTGGGATGCGGCTGACTTAAGTATCCTCCTGACTGTGGCTGAAATATTTAGTATTCATTTTCGCAGACAGCAGGATAAAAAACTTTTGATAGAACACAATAAAAAACTGGAAAAACTCAATTCTACAAAAGACAAACTGTTTTCAATCATCGGCCATGACCTGAAAAATCCGCTGAATATTATCATTGGCTTTGCTGAATTACTCAACCGTGGGTATGACCGGTATACTGATGAGAAAAGGAAAAACTATATTCAGCTTATTACACAGTCAGGCAAATCACTGACCGAACTGGTTGAAAAACTTTTAACCTGGTCGCGCACACAACGGGAAGATATTCAAGTCAACCCTGAATACTTTGATTTATCTGAACTTGTGGGAGATTGTTTTGAATTGTTTCGCAGTACAGCTGAGAAAAAGCAGATTAATCTTCAGAGTTCATTAAAAATTAAAACAATGGTGTATGCCGATCCGGAGATGATATACACTGTCATTCGAAATTTATTATCAAATGCCATCAAATTTACTGGTACAGGTGGGACAATTTCAATCGACAGTGAAAAATCCGGTGAAAAACACCTGGTAAGTATCACCGACACAGGAAAAGGCATGGATAAAAAAACCTCGGAGAAACTCTTCCGGGTAGGTCTAGCACAATCCACTGCCGGAACCGACGGTGAAAAAGGAACCGGACTGGGTTTGATTATTTGTAAAGAATTTGTAGAAAAAAATAATGGCGAAATATGGGTGGTAAGTTCACCGGGTAAAGGCTCAACATTTTATTTTACATTACCAGTGAATAAATAACCATTCTAATACATCATTTATAATATAGTAAGGAAATGGAATTGACAGCAGTCTTCATACATTACACAATGTTTCTGGTTTTTCTGGGACTGGCGATTTACACCATTTATCAAAATCATCACGCTGCCCTGAACAGAGCTGTTTTCTGTCTTCTTTTCTTTTTTTCTGTCTGGGCTTTTGGTATGACATTTATTCATAATCCTTATATCAGCAAAAAAACAGCCAATGTTTTTGTCAGTTTTCCAACAATTGCTACCCTGGGATACGGGATAAGTGTGTTTTTCAGCCTGGGTTTTTATACTAAAAAACTTAAATATAAAAAATTATTGTATGTTGTTTTCGCTCTGTACAGCATCATATTCATCAGCTTTCAGATAAGTGGTAATTTTTCATACATTACGACAAATAATAATCCGTTTGGTTTTTGGGAGATTGAATACCACAACAAAACTTTTCTTCATATCGCAAACATTCTGGATAATATTTACACATTGGCAGGTTTCTATATGCTGTTCATTTTTTTAAGAGAAACAAGACATCCTTTAAGGAAGAAACAGGCTCAGGTAATTTTTATGACCGGATTTTTAACCCTCATCCTCGGTTCAGCCAATGTCTATATTCCTCAATTATTAAATATCTATATCCCCTGGTTCATCGATGCATGTTCTCTTATTTTTGCTTTGGGTTTAGTTTATAGTATTATTCGACTTGAAATATATGAAATTACCCCCTCTGTTGTTGCCAATCAAATTATTGATATGTTACCTGTCGGATTGATCCTTACGGATAATCACCGGAAAATTATCCGGGTAAATTCAGCGCTGTTGGATATTGCAGGCAGAAAAAAATCAGATTTTATTAACCTGAAACTGGATGATGTTATTTCAAATTTAATTCTGCATAAATCTGACTTACATAAAAAGGATAGTTTTAATTCTCACCTCAGGATTAAAATTTCTGATTCGAAACAAAAATCCGTTTTTTGGTATACAAGCAAAGTAAAAAACAACCTGGATTATGACATTGGCACAATTTCCATTGTAAATGACATTGATCAGCTTGCACGGACAGAGAGCCAGCTCAAACAACTCAACGTTTCCCTTGAAGAAAAAATCAGGGCACGAACATCGGAACTGCAGATTGCCAAAGAGAAAGCTGAAGAAAGTAATCGCCTCAAAACTGCGTTCCTCAATAACATTTCCCACGAATTCAGGACACCAATGAATGGGATCATAGGTTTTTCCAAACTCATTGCGAAAACCGGGCTACCTGACACCAAAAGAGAAGAATATGCTCATCATATCAGGAATAGCTGTGAACGACTCATTGACATTGTTACAGATACAGTTGAAATTTCACAGGTGCAAAGTAATCAGGCTGTTGTAAATATTTCACCGGTAAACCTCGACAAAATTCTTGCTGAATTAACAAATTATGCCCGGCAAAAAGCCGAAAGGAAAGGCCTGCGTTTTCTGACAAAGATGGGGTGTCATCATCAGGATTTAATTATACAAACAGACCACCATAAATTATTACGCTCAATTAAGCATCTTCTTGACAATGCTATCAAATTTACACACCAGGGCACGATTGAATTAACATGTGAGAAGTCCGGTGACCGCAAAATTTCAATCTCAATCAGAGATACTGGTATCGGAATTTCGCCTGATATGCAAAACATTGTTTCTGAACCATTTTATCAGGCCAGAACAGGACTGTCTGATCATCATGGCGGTAGCGGTTTGGGTCTCTCCCTGGTGAAAGCATATGCAGAGATGCTTGGAGGTATATTGCATCTCGAGTCAGAAGAAAATTCCGGGACAAAGGTGTCCATAACTTTGCCGGCCGGGAAAAAGGAATATGCTAACGGAAAGCAGGATTCACACAAAAATGGAAAATATGACTGGCCAGATAAAACAATACTTGTTGCTGAAGATGAAGAAATGAATTATGTATATCTTGAAGAGATATTATCCGAAACGCAGGCAAAAATTTTATACGCGAAAAACGGTCAGGAAGCGGTTGATTTTTGTCGTAACAATGCAAAAATTGATCTTATACTGATGGATATTAAAATGCCTGTACTGAACGGATACCAGGCAACACAACTAATAAAAGACTTCAGGAGCGACATTCCTGTCATAGCCCAGACCGCCTATGCGCTTGAAAAAGATATTGAAGTGATCAGGACAGGGGGGTTTGATGATTACCTGACTAAACCGTTAACACAGGATAAACTATTTATGATGATGGCGAAATATTTATAAATGAATGTATACAATGAGAAAACAGATATGATAAAGTCACAGCCAACACTCACATACGAAGAATTAGAGCTCAGGGTGAAAAATCTTGAAAGTCAGCTTGAAAAAGCCAATGCCAGGCCTTTTAATTTAATGATTGATTTACTGAAGGAAGGAATATGGCAAATAAACAAAGATACTGAGACAACATATGTCAATCGGTCAATGGCAAAAATGCTGGGATATAAACCGGAAGAAATGACAGGCCTGTCTCTTTTTAGTTTTATGTCGCAAGAAAACAGAGAAAAAGCGCAATATTACTTTCAAAGACGACAACAGGGAATTAATGAGACACACGATTTTGAATTTCTCAGTAAAACCGGGCAAAAAATTTACACACGAGTTGCAACAACCTCTCTTACAGACCCTGCCGGTGAATTTAAAGGCGCCATTGCTGTGGTTTCGGATATGACGGGTCAAAGGTCGATGGAAGAAAAAATGAAAGAAAATGAAGAAAAGTACAGGACTATTTGCGATAATATGATTGAAGGCCTCTTTGTTGCCCAAAATGGCAGAATCGTATATTCAAATCCGGCTCTCTCAAAAATAACCGGCTATACAACGGAGGAGGTTTGGGGCTCGAGTTTTATTGAAGCTGTGCATAAAGAGGACCGGAAATTTATTCAGGATCATTATTCACAGCATGGGGCAGGAGAAAAATCCAGGACTTTTCAGGTTCGTGTCATGACAAGGGATAAAGGCACAAGAAGGTTTAATATTCAGACGAAAGCAATACAGTGGGAAGGACAGAAAGCCGACATGGTTTTTGTTCATGATGTTACTGATAAAAAGGTAGCTGAAAAGAATTTATCAGAAAGTGAAAATAGATTCGGGGCATTTATGACATACTTCCCCGGGGCCGCTTTTATCAAAGATAAAAACAACAGACTGCTTTTTTGTAATGAACAATTTGCCTCATTGATTCATACATCACCTGACAAAATTATAGGAACTGTCCTGCACGATAATAAAAATCCTGAATTACAAAAAAAATATCTGGAAGAAAATAAACAAGTTATTGAAACAGGCAAACAGATAGAAAGAGAGAGCTCATTTCAGTCAGAAAACGGAAAAACATACTGGCTGACTCATAAATTCCCGATTCAAACAGGAAATGAAATATTGCTTGGAGCAATCAGTATCAATATTACAAAACGCAAAGAACATGAAAACGCCCTGAAAAATAGTAAAAAAGAGCTTTTACGAATCAATGCAACCAAAGATAAATTATTTTCAATTATTAGCCATGATCTGAAAAATCCAATAAACAACATCATAGGCTTTGCTAACCTCATCAACAAAAAATTTGATCAATACCCGGTTGAAAAAACAAAAAAATTTATCCGCGTAATACACCAGTCAGCAATATCTCTTTCCGAACTACTGGGGAGTCTGCTTATCTGGTCGCGGGCACAAAGCGGCACAATTCAGGTTTCTCCCGAATATTTTGATTTGCAGGAAATCATACAAAGCAACATTGATCTGTTAAAATCCGGCGCTGAAAATAAACAAGTAACGCTGATAAACACCCTAAGCATATCTGTTAAGGTTTACGCTGACAAAGAAATGATTAAAACGGTTATTCGCAATATTTTGTCAAATGCTGTTAAATTTACTGAAACCGGTGGTTCTGTTAGCATTGGCGCACAGGAAAAACATAGCTCAGTAATTGTTGAAATTCAGGACGATGGTATCGGAATGGATCAGGAAACAATGGACAAAATATTTCAGTTTGGAGAAGCTGTAAGCGAACACGGGACAGAGGGTGAAAAGGGTACCGGCCTTGGTTTACTCATCTGTAGAGAGTTTATTAGAAAAAACAATGGGGAATTATGGGTACAAAGTGCACCCGGAAAAGGCTCAACATTTTTTATTGCAATACCTAAGAATAAAATATAATGATATTAGAACAAAAGCTATGAAAAAACCTGAAAACAACACCCATAAATAACTATAACTATTAAAACAAAAGAAACAAACATGATAACATCTACACAAGATTCTTTATTTAAAAAAGTATGGGACATTTCTCCTGATGCCATGATCATCTTTGACAAGGATGGTGTTGTGTTAGAGGTGAACAAACAATTCACTACCATGTATGGATATTCCAAAGCTGAAACCATCGGTCAGGATTTCACAACAGCTATGCCATGTGATGACAAAAGCAGGGCAAAAGAAAAATTCAGGACAATGATTTCCGGAAAAGAACCGGCAGAACCTTTTGAGTGTGAGATAACAAAAAAGACCAACGCAAAAATTTGGGTGAAAGTCAGGGTAGAATTTCTTTATGAGGGCAACCGGAAAACTGCCGTGCTATCAGTCATAAAAGATATTACAGAAGAAAGAAAGTCCAGAAAATTGCTGCTTGAAAATCAAAAACGATTCGAAGCTATAGCCGGTCACATACCCGGCGCTGTCTTCCAGTTTAAATCTGATTCGAATGGCAGTTACTCAGTGCCTTTTATGAGTAACAGCGCTGAAAAATTGTTTGAAAAGTCAATAGCTGATGTTACTGATCCGGCCCAGATGTTCAGTGATATTCATCCGGACGATTATCAGAATTTCCTTAAGAGCATTGAAGCATCAAAAGAACAGTTATCGAACTGGAATCATGTTTTTCGATTGGTTACAAATGGCAAAACGAAATGGATTAAAGGAAGTTCTAAACCACAAGTCCTGGCTGATGGTTCAGTATTATGGAATGGCGTTTTGCTGGATATATCAGAGCAGAAAAAAGCTGAACTGGCGCTCAAAGAGAGTGAAGATAAGTTCAGATCATTATTTTCAGCCTCCCCGGATGCCATTCTGCTTGCCGAAACAGCAACCGGGATAATTGTTGATGCCAATGAGGCTGCAGGAGAGCTTTTTGACATGCCTGCCACAAGCATTATCGGAAAGCATCAAAAAGACCTTCATCCTGTTGAACAGGCTCAAAGAGCAGATAATGCATTTAGAAACAGGCCTGTTAGCCCCGATTCAGGCGCCCCTTCTGTCGAAATCGACATCACCACGGGAAACAATCAAACCAAAATTGTTGAAATACGGGGCCGTGTTATCAATATAGGCAACAAAGAATATGTGCTGGGTGATTTCAGAGATGTCACTGACAAAAGAGGTATTGAGAAAGAACTCATAGAAAGTGAAGCCCGTTATAAGGCGTTGTTTTACGATAACAAATCTGTGATGTTGCTGATAAATCCGGATGAGGGCTTTATTGTGGATGCCAATGATACTGCAGTTAGGTTTTACGGATATCCAAAGAAAACATTGTTGCAATTAAACATTTCTGATATAAATACACTTCCCACCGAACAGGTCAACCGTGAAATGCAAAAAGCAGCGCTTGACAAGCGCGATTTTTTTGAATTTCAACACAGGTTATCAACAGGTGAAATACGTGATGTACAGGTCTACAGCGGGAATATTTTTTGGCAGGAAAAACAACTTTTATATTCCATTGTTCATGATGTCACTGAAAAGAAGCAGGCGGAAAAGTCAAACAGAAAAAATAATGAAAGGCTTGAGAGCTTACTCAGGCTTGCACAACAGAATTTTCATACAAACCAGGAATTGCTGGACTATGCCCTGCATGAAGCCATTGATCTGACTGAAAGCGAGTTTGGTTATATTTACTATTATGATGAAAATAAACGGCAATTTACGCTGAATACCTGGTCAAAGGGTGTCATGGATGCATGTAACGTACTAAATCCTCCAAATGTTTATGATCTTGACAACACAGGCTGCTGGGGTGAGGCTGTCCGGCAACGGAAACCCATTCTGATCAATGATTATAGCTATGATAACCAATATGTGAAAGGAACACCTGAAGGACATGTAAAGATTGATAAATTCCTGACAATTCCAATATTTGCTGATAATCAAATTGTTGCTGTTCTGGGTGTCATTAACAAACGCGTTGATTATGACAACGATGATGTCAGGCAGTTGACATTGCTCATGGACAATGTCTGGAAAATGGTTGAAAAACAAAATGTTCAGCAACAACTCCTGGAAGCCAAAGAAAAAGCTGAGGAGAGCGACAGATTAAAAACAGCCTTTCTGAATAACATTTCCCATGAATACCGCACACCAATGAATGCCATTGCAGGCTTTTCCAATTTACTGGCAAACACAAATGTTTCACAGGATAAACAAAAAGTGTTTGCCGGCAGGATTAAGGAAAGTTGTAACAGGCTTCTTGATCTTGTTACTGATACAGTGGAAATTTCGGAAATACAAAGCAAAAACCTGCACCTCTATATGACAGGCGTAAATGTGTATGAACTCATCAAAAATGTTGTTACCGGTTTAAAATCAAAAGTCGAAAGAAAAGGCCTGAAATTACATATTGATGTAGCCTGCAAACAAGAAAATCTTGTTATTCAAACAGATGAACATAAGCTGATTAGATCGCTAAAACATATTTTGGAGAACGCCTTAAAATTTACCAACTCAGGATATATCAAAATTTCCTGTGCCACATATGAATCTGATCAGGTGTTAATATCTGTTGAAGACACAGGCATAGGAATACCGGAAGATATACAGCCCAAAATCTTTGAACCTTTTTGGCAGGCCGATACCGAAATGATTCATGCATTTGGTGGTAATGGTATTGGTTTGGCCATCACAAAATCATATATTGAGGCCCTTGGCGGGAAAATTTGGTTAGAATCAGAACCTGACAAAGGTACTACCATTACATTTTCGCTACCTGTGGGTTCCTCAGAAAATATATATATTCCCCGCGATAATATCTACTCTCATACTGTACGGTCTCTGCAGGGAAAAACCATACTCATTGTAGAAGATGAAGAGACAAATTACCTTTTTCTTGAGGAATTACTGTCTGGCTCAAAGGCATCAATATTGCATGCACGAAATGGCAGGGAAGCAGTTGAATTATTCAGGAAAATCACAAAAATTGACCTGGTTTTGATGGATATTAAAATGCCGGTCATGAACGGAAAAGATGCCATGCGGAGAATAAAACAACTAATGCCGCATGTCCCGGTCATTGCCCAAACAGCATACACACATGAAAATGATGTGAAAAAACTTCGCGAAAAAGGTTTTGATGATTATATTGCAAAACCTATCCGGGAAGATAGTCTGATGGAAAAAATACGAAAACACATAAGTGGCAAAAAAAAGGAATAGCAACATGAAAGGAATTCAGCCCGGCGCTAATTGTTTTGACTGTGAATACAACTGTATGCGTAAAGATATTTTTACTGATGAAAACACCCAGTCAATCAATGAAAACAAGAAAGATATAACTTTTTCGAGGAATGACACCATTATCAAGCAAGGGTCGTTTATTTCACACATTTTTTACCTGAAAACAGGCATAGTTAAACTCCTTATTGAAAGTGAAAACAACAAACAGGTTATTCTGGAAATCATTCCGCCCGGAACATTCATTGGTTTATCTGTTTTACACTTCCAGGAGTTTTTCCCCTTCACCATTGTCGCTGTGAATACGGCTAAAATATGTCAAATTAAAAAAGAAATCATTCAGGAAATTACCCGAACCAATCAGGATGCTAATAACTACCTGATTAGCGGCTTTACTGATGAGATGCTGTATTTATATAAACGCATTGCTGTGTTGAGCACCCGAAATAATCATGGCAAACTGGCCGATTCGCTTTTATATCTGAATCAGCCGGAGTTTCAAAATGAGAATATACATGATTATCTGACAAGAAAAGATATTGCTGAATTAGCTGCTATTTCAGTTGAAAGCGCTAACAAAATCCTGAAAGAATTTCATCATGACAGAATAATTCAACTGAACGGAAAGCATATATCCATTAATGATATCGATTTATTAAAACGATTGAGTAAAATCGGTTAAAAAATCAGGGACTCTTTAAGAGTAGTTTACACTTTATAGTTCAATTACCCCGGGCTTCAGCCAGGGGTTGAAAAAACAAAAAATACTTTACATTGAATACCGAAAACTATGGACAAAAAAACTGAGTTGGAATATTTACGAAAGCGGGTTAGTGACCTGGAATCAGAAGTAAAAGAAATAAAAACAGGATGGAAAAACACCATTGACGCCATTGATGATATTGTTTTGACCATAAATATGGATTATGAAATTGAGGACATCAACACAAGTGGATTGCAATTATTAGGAAAAGAAAAAACCGACGTGACAGGACAGAAATGTTACAAACTTTTTCATCAGACAGATACACCAGTAGACTATTGCCCTTTATGCAAATCGCTGAATTCTAAAAAGACAGAGAAAGTTCATGTTCAGGAGAAAATTGCCGGGAAATATTTTTCCCTCAAATCTTCACCGGTTTTAGATGATAAAAACCGTATTCAGAAATTTGTTGATGTGATGACAGATATTACAGAAATGAAAAAATATGAATGTGAACTTAAAAAACGTACCGAAGAACTAACCGAACAAAACAATGAATATAATGCACTGAACGAAGAATATGCCGCTCAAAATGAAGAATTAAGGACAACTTTTGATGAACTAAAAAATGCTTACAACAAAATTGAAGAAAAAGAGGAGCTTTTCAGAACAGCTTCATCACTTGCTTCGGATTATTCATACAGTATCCTGATCAATGAAGATGGCACACTCAGTCCTGAATGGTCGTTTGGCCAGTTCCGGGAAATAACGGGTTATACTGTTGATGAGGTCTACGGCTCCGGCGGCCCGGTTTCACTCATCCATCCATACGACGAAGAAAAAGCAAAAGACAGGGTAACACGGCAACTCAAAGGAGAGACTGTTACATCAGAGATGAGAATTATCACAAAACAAGGTGAAACACGCTGGATTCGGGATACAGGAAAGCCGGTTTTTAATGAACAAGCCAATCGTGTTGTTAAAATCATCGGTGCAGCCAGGGATATTACCTCGCGTATGCTGGCCTTTAACAAATTGCAACAAATAAACCGGATTATCAACCGCAGTCCGGCTGTGGTTTTCAGGTGGAAAAATGAAGAAGGATGGCCGGTGGAATTTGTAACAAGCAATGTCACCAAAATTCTGGGCTATGAAAAAAATAAAATCTTATCTAATGAGATTTCCTGGGAACAGATTATTCATCCCGGCGATTTGGAAAGAGTATTTCATGAAGTCAGGAAGCATTCAGGAGATGTTGCCTGTAAATCATTCACCCATAAGCCATACCGTATACGAAAAAGTAACGGCGAGTATATCTGGGTGGAAGATAACACGGTGATTCACCGTCATCATGATATGGTAACAGCCTATGAAGGTATTATCATTGATATATCCGAAAGGGTCAGAGCTGAACAGGAAGTGTATCATCAAAAAAACTTCCTGGAGGATATCCTGGGAAATATTTCAGATACCATTACCAGAACAGATACAAAAGGAAATATTTTGTATGTGAGTCCTTCGTGGTATGAATCAGTTGGTTATACATCACAAGATGTTATCAATACCAATGTCTTTGATTACATTCACCCGGATGATAAAAAGTGTGTTGCAGAAGCATTTCAGTCTGCCCTGTCAGGACATTTGAAAGGTGTTGAATATCGGTTTTTACACAAAAACGGCAATTATGTTTGGTGCGAAGCCCGCGGGAAAGCGATTAAAGGAGATAACGGTAATATTACGGGCGCTGTTTTTGGCGCCACTGTCATTGAAGAGCGAAAAAAAGCCCTTGATGACCTTCGTGAATCACAGGAGCGGTTTAAATCTTTGTTTGAAAATTCAAAATCAGGTATTTTTTATATCAATACCCTTGGCGACATACTCGAAGCAAATCCGGCTATTGTGAAGATGCTCGGGTCGCCTTCTGTTGAGATGACAAAAAAAATCAATGTCTTTCAGTTTGAACCCCTTGTCAGGGTTGGCTATGCAGGAGATTTGAAAAAATGCATCGACACAGGTGAACTTATAACGGGGGAAAACGTGTACACCAGTAAATGGGGTAAAACAACCTATGTGCAATACTATTTTAATCCCATACGCCGTGGAGGAGAGATTATTGGCGTTCTGGCAAGCAATGAAGACATCACAGAAAAGAAAAAGGCAGAGCAGGAATTACAGTTTCAGGCTTTACTCCTGGATAATATTAATGATTTTGTTACTGCTACAGACTTGGAGGGTAACATCACCTATGTCAATAATGCTGTGGTAAAAAACCTGGGCAAAACAAAAGAAGAATACCTGGAACAAAAAGTACAGGCATATGGCGAAAATCCTGAAAAAGGAGCAACCCAACAGGAAATTGTGGAAAAAACCCTTTCGGACGGGCGATGGAAAGGGGAAGTTGTTAACATTGATGCAGACGGAAAAGAGGTTACACTTGAAGCACGAACGCAAATGGTCAGGGACGAACAGGGTAATCCGGTTGCCCTGGTGGGCATAAGTACTGATATTTCCGAAAGGAAAAAATTTGAGAACGAAATACGAAATATAAATGAGGAGCTGGCTGCACAAAATGAAGAATATGTTGTGCTGAACGAAGAACTAACCCAAGTCAACGCCGAATTGCAAAAGGTGAATGATGAACTGGTCATTGCCAAAGAAAAGGCAGAGGAAAGTGAAAAACTTAAAACAGCTTTCCTGGCAAATATGAGCCACGAGATACGCACGCCCATGAACGGTATTATCGGATTCTCCGAAATGTTGTTAAAACCGTCCATATCTGAAGAAAAAAAGAATTACTTTGCCAAAATCATCATTAATAACGGACACTATTTATTAACTATCATTAATGATATTCTTGATTTATCACGGATTGAATCCGGCGAACTGGTTATTGAAAAATACCTGGTCTCACTCAATACCCTCATGGATGAAGTCTATGACATGTTTAGACTCAGGTACGCTGAAAAAAACATTGGTTTGCATCCTCAAAAAGGCGCAGATGATACAACATGTTTAATCGAATCCGATAAAGTGCGTTTAAACCAGGTACTGACAAATCTGCTCAGTAATGCGTTAAAATTTACACCAAAAGGATATGTGAAATTTGGTTATAAAAATGTTGCAGACAATGAAGGAAGCAAGATGGTGCAATTTTTTGTTCAGGATACCGGCATAGGCATTCCTGAAAATCTGCATGATAAAATATTCGACAGGTTCCGCCAGGGTGAGATGGAAATGACAAAACACATTGGCGGAGCAGGCTTGGGTCTGGCCATTTCCAAACGTCTTGTCAACCTGCTTGGCGGTAAAATCTGGCTTGATTCCGAATCAGGGAGAGGAACAATTTTTTATTTTACAATCCCCTGCAATTCGATTGAGGCAGCAGGCATCAAAAATGAGAATGTTCACAGGTCAAAACCTGACAATGAGATTGTTAAACCACAAGAAAATAATGAGAAAAAATATATTCTTGTGGCTGAGGATGAAGAGTACAATTATGTTTTTATAGAAGAAGTATTATCAGGGATGAATGTCAGTCTTGTCCATGCTGGGACAGGAGATGAAGCAATTGAAATCTGCAAAAAAAATAATCCTGTGATTGACCTTGTTCTTATGGATATTAAAATGCCAGGTATGAATGGAATTGATGCAACAAGGCAGATCAAACAGTTCAGACCTGATTTACCAATCATTGCCCAAACGGCTTTTGCCATGCGCTGGGACAAAGAAAAAGCACTTAATGCCGGTTGTGATGATTATATTTCTAAACCCATAAATCATGATACACTCATTGAGCTTGTAGAACAATATCTGAATGTGTAAGGCAAAAAAAATGTAGACAATTTTAGGGTTAACTATTTTTCATCAATGCCTAAGTGAATAAACTCCAAAATGAGATATAACCATGGAAACAGATATAGAAGCACTTAAAAGACGCATTAAAGAATTAGAATCTGAGGTGAACCAATACAAAGAAAGTGAAAAAAAATTTCGTTCTGTTTTTCAATATAGCATGAATGCTATCATCATAGCCAAAGATAATGGTGATTACGTTTCAGTTAATCCGGCTGCTGCGGATATGTTCGGATATACTGTCAGGGAAATGGAGCAGATGAATGTGGCGGATTTACGAACTTCAATTCCTCCGGATGCAGGTCAAAGATATAAAAAGTACCTGGAAACTGGCTGGGAAACCGGTGAATTTGATTTTGTCAGACATAAAGGCGAAGTTAAAGTAGCGAAATATCATGCTTTCCGGATTAAAAAAGATATTAATGTAAGTATATTAACAGACATTACTAAACAGAAAAAAGCTGAGTTGGCATTAGAAAAGATTGAGGAACGATACAAGACACTTCTTGAACATATCAGTGATAGTGTTTATATTTTGGATAAAAAAATGAACCATCTACTGGTCAATGATGCGGCAGTAAAATTCACAGGAATTCCAAAGAAGAAATTAATAGGCGGCAATCTCGCTGAGCTGTTCCCTGATGTTGAAAATTCAGTATTTTATAAAACGTTTCGGGATGTTCTCAAAAAAAGGCAATCACAAACAGTGGAGGACGAATTTCACTTTGCTGACGGAAGAAAAGGTTGGTATGAAGTATCTGTCTACCCTGTCCCGGAAGGTATTTTATGTATCTCAAAAGATATCAGCGCCAGGAAATACATGGAGAACAGACTCAAAGATAGCGAAGACAAATACAGCATCCTTTTGAATAATACGCAGGAAGGTATTTTTGTCCTTCAGGGGAATCATATTGTCTATGCGAATCCGGCGATTCAGAAAATCACCGGGTACAGTGAGAAAGAAATAGCAGAGCTGGAATATTCTGAGGCTATTTACGAAGAAGACCGGGAGATGGTTGTTGAAAATTATAAACGCAGATTGCAGGGCGAAAACATTCCGACATATGATATGCGTATCAAAACCAAATCAGGCGCTGTAAAATGGTTTTCGCTCAATGCCACAAAAATTGCCTGGAATGATGCCCCGGCTGATCTGGTTTTTGTTCAGGATATCTCTGAGAGGAAAAAGCAGGAATTGCAATTAAAAAAGAGTGAAGACCGGTTGAAAAGGATCATTGAAAATATGCCTGTTATGCTGGATGCTTTTGATGAAAATAACAAAATTGTGGCCTGGAACAGTGAGTGCGAAAAGGTAACCGGCTACTCAAAAGAAGAAATATTTTCTCATCCTGATCCCATGTCACTGCTTTATCCGGATAAAGAATACCTGGAAAAAATAACACAGGAGCTGGTCGAAAGCAATTATCATTTTCGCGACAAAGAATGGAAACTCACAGCAAAAGACGGAACGCCGAGATACATCACCTGGAATAATCTTTCAACTGTATATCCGATTGAAGGTTGGAGGTTTTGGGCTACAGGCGTTGATACAACTGCAAGAAAACTGGCAGAAATGAAACTCGCCGAAAGGGAAAAAACATTCAGGACGATGTTTGAACAATCTTCTATTGGCATGGTCAGCGCTTTATCTGACGGCAGAATTACAGATGTGAATAAAAAAATGACTGAAATACTCGGCTATACTAAAGAAGAGCTGTGTCAACTGACAGTTGATCAGATAACCCACCCGGATGATGTGTCTCAGGAAAAACAAATTACTGAGATGGTTATGGCAGGGGAGATTGATTATTTTAACCTGGAAAAACGCTTTATCAAAAAGAACGGAGATATTATTTGGGGAGATTTATATTCAAGTGTTATTCGAAACAAAAAGGGTGAGATTTTGTTTGTCATTGGCGCTGTTGCTGATATCACTGAGTGGAAGAAAACAGAACGCATAGTCAGGGATACGAAGGAAAAACTTGAACTGGCGCTGAAAATTGCCGGTATGGGTATCTGGGACTGGGATGTGAATACACACAAAGTTGACTGGTATGGCGAACATGCTGCCTTGTTCGGTATACCCCTTGAAAAATTTGGCGGCACAATTGAGGATGTTCAAAATCACGTCCATCCTGATGATCGAAGGCAGACGATGGACAAATTTAATTTTGTTTTACAAACAGGCGCACCGTTTGATAATACATACCGTGTTGTATGGCCCGACGGCAGCATTCACTGGTTACATTCATACGGTGATTTAGTCAGGAATGACAGCGGTCTCCCCCTCAAAATTACCGGAACAACACGGGATATCACTGGAGTAAAAGAATACCAGGATAAAATTCACAATCAAAACAATGAACTGAAAAACCTCAATGAACTCAAGGATAAATTATTTTCGATTATTGGGCATGATCTGAAAAATCCTGTTGGCAATATCATTGGATTTGCAGAAATACTCCGGGAAAAATATGATCAGTTGCCGGATGAGAAAATAAAAAAATTTCATGACATAATCCTGGAGGCATCAAAATCTATTTCAGAATTGCTTCAAAACCTTTTGAAATGGTCGCGTAGCCAGTCACAAAAATCATCTGTTAATCCTGAAAAGATAGATTTACATGATATCGTCAGCGAATGTATTGATTATTTACGTGTTACAGCACAAAAGAAGCACATACAAATTAAAAATAAAATATACAATCATATACTTGTTTATGCTGATGCTGAAATGGTCAAGACCATTTTTCGAAACCTGATTTCTAATGCTGTGAAGTTTTCACAGGAACATGGTTCTGTGAGTATAGAAGTTATCTCTGACACCCAGTTTACCAGGAAATGCGATATTCCGGATAAACATATTCTTATCGCTGTTTCTGATAAAGGAATTGGAATGTCACCAGAGACAATAGATAACCTGTTTATACTGGATAAAGAAAATGTTGCCAGGGGAACTGCCGGTGAGACTGGCACAGGTTTAGGTTTGGTTATATGTAAAGACTTTGTTGAAATGAGCGGGGGAAAAATCCGGGTCGAAAGCCGGCTGGACGAAGGTTCAACATTTTATTTTTCATTACCTAAAGCACTGTAATACATATTTAAAAAAATAAGTTTTGTTTTTGAGCAGAAAATTTTAATATTGAAGTCGCAATTTTTATAAGGATTTGATATGAAATAAAGTCTACTACAGATTTTAATGTACAGGTTATTTCGTTTCAAAACCTAAAACACAGAACATAAAAGAAGAACATGGGTAACGAAACAGAAAAGATTAAAGCTCAGGTAGCAAAACTCAAAAATGACCTCAGGAAAGCAAATGATTTGTTGCAAGCTTCAAAAAAGGAATACTCCACCCTGAAAGAGGAGTATCAAACAGCCAATGAGGAACTGCGGCAATCCAATGAAGAGCTTCAGAAAACAAATCAGTTTCTTGAAAAAAGTGAACAGAAATATCGCTCTTTGTTTGAAGGCAGCAGGGATGGTATTGTCTTCCTTAATCCTGACGGCACATTCATCAATTGTAATGATGCCTATTTGCGTATGCTTGGGTATACATACATTGAGTTGCGTCAGTTAGATTTTTATAGGCTGACTCCTGAAAAATATCATCAATGGGAAAAAACTGAAATTGTTGAAAAACAACTTTTGCAAAGAGGATATTCCGATACCTACGAAAAAGAATACATTCATAAGGACGGGACAATCTTTCCAGTTGAAATAACAGGATACAAACAAGAAAATGATGCCGGGAAAATAATTATTTGGGGTGTTGTCCGTGACATTAGTAAACGCAAAACGGTTGAGAATGAATTAAAGGAATCACAGGAGATGATGTCAAACATCCTCAGGGCATCTTCTGTGGGTCTTTCCCTGGCAATCAACAGAAAAATAATCTGGGCCAATGAGGCAATGGAAGAATTATTTGGTTATTCCTATGATGAATATCACAACCAGGATACCAAAATTCTATATGCTGATGATTTAGAATATCAGCGGGTAGGAAAATTGGTTTATGAAAAACTTCAAAAGAACAAACCGGTCAGGATCAATACAAAATTTAAGCGGAAAGATGGTTCAATTTTTTATGGCAGGTATAAAATAAATTTCATCGACCCGGAACAACCGGAAAAGGGGGTTATTGTCAGTATCATTAACATCACAGATCTTATTAAAACACAACAAACCCTCAAAGAAAATGAAATCAAACTCAAACTGGCTCTTGAAGGAGCGAATGCTGATACCTGGGAACTTGACTTATCAGAGGGAACACTGAATTTTAGTCAGTCCTGGGCACAAAGGCTTGGATATGAAAAAGGTGAAATTAATAACACCTTTCAGGCGCTGCTCAATCTTATTCATCCTGATGATATTCCTGAGAATATGAAAATCTTTAATGATTTTTTAAAAAACAAAAACAGTGAAACCCTGGAAGTGGAATTCAGGATCAGAACGAAAAACAATGAATATATCTGGATTCTGGCCAGAGGAAAACCAGTTGAGTGGGATGATAAGATAAAACCTGTCCGCTTAATCGGAACATATTTTGACATTACGGAGCGAAAAAGAGTTGAAAATGAGCTGATAGAAAAAGAAGAACGTTACAGGTTTGTTACTGAGAATATTCAGGAGTTTATTTACATGGTTGATAACCAGGGTACAATAAACTTTATTAGCGGAAATACGGAAAAAATGTTCGGTTTTTCCTTTGAACAACAAAAAACCTCTACTGTAAAACAATTATTTGAACAAATACATATTTCTGATGAATTAAAAACCGACATTTATTCAAAATTTAAATTAGCTGTAAAGGAAAAGAAAAAATCTTCAATATACGGGTTTCCGCTCCAAATACAAGAAGAAACCCATTATTTTGAGACACTTGAGCGACTTTTGTATGATGATAAGGATAATTTTTCGGGTACAATAGGTGTTGTTCGTGATATCACCGACCGGAAAAGAGCAGAACAGGAACTTATTAAAGCTAAGGAAGAAGCTGAAGAGAGCAATCGTCTGAAAACAGCTTTTCTTCATAATATTTCTCATGAATTCCGGACGCCGATGAATGGTATTGTTGGTTTTTCAGATTTATTGACTGATCCGGACATTGATGCAGAGCAACGTGAATACTACGCTGCATCAATCAAAGAAAGTTGCAACAAGCTTGTTGATATTGTAACTGATACAATTGAAATATCACAGATTCAGAGCAATGATATGAAGGTATATCTTTCCGGAACAAACCTGAAAAACCTCGTTGAGAAAATCATTGAAGATGTTAGGCCAAAAGCAGATAACAAATTCATTGAACTTCATTACATCAATTATTGTGAAGGCGAGGATATGCAAATCACCACAGACAGGCAAAAAGTATACAGGAGCCTGAGACATATTGTGGAAAATGCAATCAAATTTACAACCAAAGGTTCTGTTGAAGTTAGCTGCGCCATAAATGAAGAAAATGTAATTCAATTTACTGTTAAAGATACCGGAATAGGTATATCACCGGAAAAGCTGGATATTATTTTTGAGCCTTTCAGACAACTTGAAACAAGTATTACTTCGAATCCGGCCGGAAGCGGAATCGGACTTTCCATTGCGAAAGCTTTTATGGAAATGCTGGGTGGAAACATCAATGTATCCTCCGGGGTGAACAAAGGTACAACAGTAATTCTCACACTGCCCCGTGAACAGGCTGGAATTACCGACAAAAAAGAGTCGTCTCAGGATAGTACGAGTAAAATTAAGGGTAAAACAATACTGATTGTGGAAGATGAAATGAGTAACTTCATGTACCTGAATGAAATCCTAAAACAGGAAAGCATTCATGTCAAGCATGCTAAAAATGGCCGGGAAGCAATCGATATGTGCCGGAATAATGCCAGCATTGATCTCATTTTAATGGATATAAAGATGCCGGTTGTAGACGGATTTGAAGCTACCGGGATTATCAAGGAATTCCGTAGCGACATCCCGGTTATTGCGCAAACAGCCTATGCCACTCAAACTGACCAACATGCCATACTGAATAAGGGTTTTGACGATTATATTTCGAAACCCATAAAACGAAAATCCTTTTTGAAATTGCTAAAGAAATATTTAAGCTGAATTTGATAGTGATTGCTCAGACCTGAAATGTTTCATCTGATTGTATTAAAAAAACATCTCATTCAATGTTTCGATGTTTTTCCGATTCATGGCAGAATTACCTTCAGGCGTATACATATAATCAATTTTGTCCTGATATGTCTCACGTATTTTGTACCTGACCATTTTAAGGGTGGAATTTATCATATGATTTTCTTCTGTAAACTGCTCTTTGAGTATAATAAAAGATGATGGTATCCATTTATCCGGGAACTTTCCCCTGTAATCCTGATGGCCTTTAAATGAAAGAAAGCTTTTATTTATGTGATTAAGTAACACTTCTGCTTCAGTAATATCTTTAGATTTGATATATTGCTCCAAAATGCCAACATTTAAAGTAATCAAAGCTGAAGTATATTTATTATGGTCATTGTGAATCATGACCTGATTGACATATTGTGAAGTATTGACAATGGCTTCCTCAATCTCTTCAGGTGAATATTTTTCACCATCTTCAGAAATCAGGAGCGCTTTTTCTCGTCCGACAACAACCAGGAAACCATCCTCATCCATATATCCCAGGTCGCCGGTGTATAGCCAGCCATCCTTTATGGTTTCTTTTGTTGCTTGTTCATTTTTATAATATCCTTTCATGACATTGTCGCCCTGAATAACGATCTCACCTTTTTCTCCGGTTTGCGCTTCTGTATCGTCATTTTTCATTATCCGGCATGTCACAGAAGGAAGTACCATACCAGATGTCCCCATTTTATGCTTTTTTGGCGTATTGGCCGAAATAATTGGTGTGGCTTCTGTCAGGCCATATCCCTGGTATATGGGTACGCCAATGGCATAGTAAAACCGTTGTTGACTAATATCCAATAATGCCCCGCCTCCAACACAGTACTTCATGTCATGACCAAAAACTGCCCTAAACTTTTTAAATATTAAAGCATTGGCAACGGAATATGGTATGGATGGCATCAATCTCGACAATCCCTGTGGCTTCCGGAAACCATCTCCGCCGAGTTTTATACCTGCTTTCAGGCCGGATTGAAACAAATTCTGTATTAATTTTCCTTTGCCGGCAACGCCCTCTTTCATTTTATTCATGAAATTACCTGATAAAGCAGGAACAGTCAACATAA
>CAZVTW010000027.1:0-25689 GCA_964629805.1 uncultured Bacteroidales bacterium
CTACACTGTGACAGCAAATGGGTATGATGAAAAAACCGGGGAAATTCAGGCGAATGAAGGGGCCATTGATCTTTTATTAAGTGCTACGAATTCCAATGGAATGGAAAACATTAAGACCAATAATATAAAGATATATCCCAATCCCGTATCTGATAAACTGTATATTGAAGTTACAGATATCAACAGTTATACACATTTAAAAATTCTAAACTTGGTTGGTAAAATAATGGCGCATGATAAAATTGTGAACACTGAGATAGAAATTGATATTTCTGATTATTATTCAGGTCTTTATTTTATTGTTCTTAAAAACAAAGACATACATTACACAAAGAAAATAATGATACACTAACAATTCAGGTGTCTGGTAATATATACAATGCTCTATCATTCAGTCATTTTGGACTATAAAAAAGATCATATTTCAAAAAGAATTGGCATTCTACCAGATCAAAAAAGCACCGATGAAACAGAAAAATAGATTGATGTAAATATACAAAAAAATACCAATGAAAAAGAGACCGGTAACAATTGTTGATCTTGCGAATCACCTGCATATCTCCAAATCGACTGTTTCAAGGGCTTTACGGGACAGGTACGATATCAATCCCGAAACCAGGGAACTGGTTTTGAAAGCAGCAAAGGAGCTTGGGTACAGACCAAACACGATGGCTGTCAACCTCAAAAAAAACATGTCGTTCACCATTGGCGTTATTATTCCTTCTTTTCAAATCCCTTTTTATGCCGGAGCTATCAGCGGGATACAGGAAACCTGCTCCAAATAAGGATATAATATTATTATTTGCCAGTCAAATGAATCCCGGGAAGAGGAAAAGAGGGCTATTGAAACACTTTTGAACAGCCGTGTTGACGGATTACTTATTTCAGTGGCTAAAAATACCAGTGATTACAACCATATCTACGCGCTCAAAGCAAATGGTTTGCCATTAGTACTTTTTAATCGTGTGTGCCCTGATCAAGGATACAGAAAGGTGTTGGTCAATGATTACGAGGGCGCCCGAATGGTTGTCTGTCATCTCATTTCAACCGGACGAAGAAGAATAGCACATATTACAGGGCCAATGGAATTTTTACTCTGTCAAAACAGGGACAAAGGATTCAGGGATACCCTGCGTGAAAATTCTGTTGATATGGATGAAAACCTAATTATGCATGGTGATTTTACAATTGAAAGCGGCCAAAAAATTGCCGGAGAACTCCTGGAAAAAACACCACGGCCTGAAGCTATATTCTGCACTTGCGATGCGATGGCCTTTGGCGCCATGTTGACACTCAAAAAACATCATATACGGATTCCCGAGGATATTGCTATCGCAGGCTTTACAAATGAGCCTGTTGCTGCACTAGTCGATCCGCCATTGACGACCATAGCACAACCTATTTGTGAAATAGGCAGAACAGCTGCGGAGGCAATATTTGACCAGATAAGGAATCCGGATGATGATCATACCGGCACAACAGAAATGGAAACCAGGTTGATTATCAGGGAATCAACTGTGAAAAAAAATCAATGAATGTGGAGCCACCCTAATAACCCGGCACAAAACTTTTTTGTGTGGATCCCCTGATAATGAGAGATGTCTCTATTTCATGGGTGATGGACGGGTAATCATCATGGCGCAGAATACGGTCTATCAAAAGCCTGGCAGCTACTTTCCCCATCTTATATCCATTTTGCTCTACTGTTGTTATTTGTGGTGTTGTCATACTTGAATAGTGACTATTGCTAAAACCTACTACTGCAAAGTCATCCGGAACTTTATATCCGCATTCCTGTATTGTCTGTAAAGTACCAATAGCAGTGAGGTCATTCACGGCAAAAAAGGAGTCCGGCGGGCTCAGTTCATAAATTAAGCGTTTAACAATCAACCTGGCTGATTCATACTCATCACATCTGACTATTAACCGTTCATCTATCTGTATGTTGTTATCCCGTAAGGCATCCCGGTAACCGTTCAACCTGTTTTTACCAATATTAATCTCCGGATTAGTCCCCAGATGTGCTATTCGGCGTTTCCCTAACTTGATGAGATGTTCAACTGCTTTGTAACTGCTTTTATAGTCATCTGCTATGACCCTGTCAGTTTCAATCTCATCAACAATGCGGTCAAAAAAAACAATTGGAATATTGCTGTCAAGTACATGTTTGAAATGAGAATAATCTTTTGTGTCTTTTGAAACAGAAACCAGTAATCCGTCAATTCGGCTTGCAAGCAGCGTTTCAGTATTTTTAACCTCCCTGAAATACAATTCGTTCGACTGACAGAGCATGACATTAAAATTTGCGTCATAGGCTACATCTTCAATACCGCTGATAACAGTAGAAAAGAAATAATGTGTGAGTTCGGGAATAATAAGCCCGATGATGTTACTCCGGCTGTGTTTAAGGCTCAAAGCTATGGCATTTGGGTGATAATTGAGTTCTTTGGCGAGTTTATGTACAGCATTCTTTGTTGCTTCACTTATTTCAGGGTGGTTATTAAGCGCTTTTGAAACAGTTGAAGGTGATATGCCCAGCCTGTTTGCCAAATCTTTTAAAGTATATTGAGCGCTTCTCATGTATGTTAAATTAAAATTATCATGAGCTAAATTAAGTTTTTTTTTTGAAATCCTCAAAAATTTCGCAAACGATTGAAATAAGCTTTCCAAATCATTTTATATGCCCTTATGCCTTTAAAATTCAATATTTTATATCAATTGATGTTTTTTATGTATTGCTAATTAGGTAATTTTGAAGGCAGGATGATGTTAAATTTATGTTATAAAAACATCAAAAAAGAAGCATTATCATAGAAATAATTTTAAACAACTAAAACTTATGAATCTAAAGTCATTATGAAAAGTTCAAGTATTCAGTTTTTTAAGACACTGGTCATATTACTTTGTTTATTCTTTTCTTTTTCGGCCACTGTTGTTGCCCAGCAGGAAGTAAGCGGAAAAGTTACAGATGAAAACGGAGTTGAAATGCCTGGTGTGACAGTCTTAGTGAAAGGCTCATCCAAAGGTGTGGTGACTAATTTTAATGGAGAATATACCATTAAAGAAGTTTCTGAAGATGATGTCCTTGTTTTTTCATTCGTGGGTTACTTGTCCAAAGAGGTACAGGTAGGAAATCGATCTCAGATTAATATTTCTCTTGAGAAAGAGGTGACTGACATTGGGGAAGTCATTGTTATTGGTTATGGCACCCAGAAAAAAAAGGATAAAACCGGCGCAGTAGCTCACATTACTTCTGACGAGCTGATTGGCGGAAATCTTTCTGACCCTATTCAAAGCCTGCAGGGAAAAGCTGCCGGGGTGATGATTACAAAAAAGGGTGGTGATCCGAACAGTGGTTTTGCTATAAAAGTCAGAGGAGCTTCCGGTTTTGATGCCAATGCAAGCCCTTTGTTTGTTATTGATGGTGTGGCAGGAGTTGATCCAACAACAGTTGCACCGGAAGATATTGAAAGTTTTGATGTTCTCAAAGATGCTGCTTCTACTGCTATCTATGGTTCACGTGGTTCTAATGGTGTGATTTTCATTACAACCAAAAAAGGTGCTCAGGGCAGCGGTGGACAGATTCAGCTTAACAGCCATGTCTCCTTTGATCGTATTGCTAAAAAGTTTGATCTTCTTTCTGCAGGACAAATCAGGAATTTTTCAGAAGAAAATAATCTTGATTTTACTGATGGGGGCGCTGATGTTGACTGGCAGGATGAGGTATTCAGAACAGGCATAACGCAGAATTACAACTTAAGTTTTTCTGGCGGAACTCAATCAACATCTTACTATGGGTCCCTTACCCGGTCAGACTGGGAAGGTATCATGAAAGGGACAGAAAAAATCCGTACCATCGGAAAATTAAATATTACACATAAAGCATTTAAGGACAGATTAACATTATCAGGAACAATTCAGGGAACATTTGAAGAAAATGATTATGAAAATTACGATGGTTTTGATAAAGATGATATTATTTATCAAACCATTTCACACAATCCAACTGATCCGGTATATGACGAAGACGGAGATTATTACCGGACTATCAGGGCTTTCAATTACGAAAACCCGTTGGCTGTTATCAATATGATTGACAATATCAGGGATGCTAAAAGATTCTTGGGGAATTTCAAAGCAGATTTGGAAATTATTGACGGACTCACAGGTAGCGTTAATCTCGGGTATATCAGGGATGACCATGAAAATTCCATATTCCGGCCAAAAAATGTATATGCTGCTGCTGATAACGGTCATGGGAGAAAAAATTATGAAAATGCTCAACAAAAACTTATTGAATTGACTGGCACCTATGATAAGAGTATCAATAATGATCATAATATTAACATCCTCGGAGGATACTCCTGGCAGCAATATAACTGGAATAAATTTTTTGCCCAGGCCGATAATCCGCAGTCTGATTTTATGAAATATAACAATCTTGGTTCTTTTGTTGATATTACAAGTAGTAGTATCGGTTCAGAAGCAGGTATGTGGCGTTTAATCGGATTTTTTGGTCGTGTCCAATATAATTACAGATCAAAATATTATGCATCGACTTCAATACGCCGGGATGGATCGACAAAATTTGGTGAGGATAATAAATGGGGTACTTTCCCGACTGCTTCCCTGGGATGGAATATGCATGAAGAAGACTTTATCAAATCAGTTTCATGGCTTGACCAGCTAAAACTACGTGTTAGTTACGGTGTATCCGGAAACCAGGAAATCGGTGAATACAGAAGTCAGGTGATGTTTGAACCTACCGGCTCCGCAACCGATCCGGAAACCGGCAGTAAAGTCACAAAATTTGATCCGGCCTGGAATGCAAATCCCAAATTAAAATGGGAATCAACCTCTGAAATCAATCTGGGTATTGATTTTGGAATACTGAACAACAGGATTAACGGTTCCCTGGAAGTGTATAATAAAGAAACTAACGATCTGCTTGCAGAAGTTCAGGTTCCCGTACCTCCTAATCTTGCCAGGCGGACCTTTGTGAATGACGGAAGCATCAATAACAAAGGTATAGAATTATTTGTTCAGGGATATATTGTCAATAATTCAAATATTCAATGGAAAGCATCTTTTGCCGGTTCGAAAAATATGACAACAATTCTGTCTCTTGGTGAATTTGTTGAAGGTGAATTAAGACGAGAAGGTTATATCACAGGAAGAGGTTTAATTGGAGAAAATAACTTTGTGACCGGGAATGAAGAAAACGGGGAACTTGGAGCTTTTTACCTGCCTGTTTATGTTACTCTTTCTGACGATGGTGTGTTTTTATATGAGTCTGAAACCGGCGGAATTACAAGGGAACTATCAAGTGCTAAACGTCAAATTGTGGGGTCTCCTCTACCGGATTTTGAAATGAATTTATCACAAAATTTTGTGTTCTTCGATAACTGGACGCTCGATATTTCCTTGCGCTCATTAATTGGTAATGATGTCTACAATGCGACCAGGATGTTTTTTGATTACCCGGGATTATTACCTAGTTTAAATGCTTCACCTGATGCCCTGGACTGGTATGATAAAGGCAGGACAAGTGGTCCGGCATTAGCTGATATGTATGTTGAAGATGGCTCATTCCTGAAAATCGACTATCTGTCACTCGGCTACAATTTACCGACACAGAATATTAATTTTTTGAAAAATTTCAGGGTCTATCTGTCCTCAAACAACTTATATACATTTACAAAATACTCTGGTGTTGATCCTGAAACCTCCTTTGACGGTTTATCTTTTGGTATCGACCAATATAATGTATATCCAAAGACAAGAACATTTACAATTGGAATTAGTGCAACCTTTTAAATAATACATGAGATGAGAACAAGGATTTTATATGTAATAGTTTTACTATTCACACTAAGTTGTACCGAATTATACGAGGAACCTTATGATAAGATTCCGAACGATAAATATCCGGAAAACGAGGCTCAGGTAGCCACCCTGAATGTTCCTGCTTACGGAAAAATGCAGGAATTAGTTGATGACCAGGGCTGGTGGTTTTGGGCACAGGAAGTGTCTTCTGACGAAATAGTCTTTCCTACCAGGGACGCTGACTGGGATGATGGTGGTAAATGGCGTGTCATGCACCAACATACATGGACAAATGATGTGGAAGGTGTTAACAGAATGTGGGACAGGTTTTGGCAGGGAATTACAAGAAGTAACCAAATCATTGATTTCATGAGGCAAATTCCTGAAAGTGAAGAGATATCAAAAAAAATCAAAGAAACTGAAGTGCTCAGGTCCTTCTTTTATTATCTGTTGATTGACAATTACGGTGATGCACCGTATATGGAAACTGCTAACATTGAAACCGAAACACCTTACAAAACCAGGAGAGCTACAATTTTTAACAATATTACCGCAACAATCGAAAACAACCTCTCTGCTTTAAAAGCAATTGATAATAAATATCTTGCAACCCGTTATATGGGATTTGCATTATTAGCCAAATTGTATCTCAATGCCGAACTATACACAGGTACAGCTCAATGGGAAAAAGCAGATCAGTATATCGACAGTGTTCTTAGTGGTCCGTATTCACTCTCAACAAGTGTCACAGGGCCGTTTTTGACTGAGAACCAGAATTCGCCTGAAATTATCTTTTCAATTCCTTATGATGAGGACGATTATCAAGGTTTTCGGCTTCATATGAGAACATTGCATTACCAACACAACCTGACCTATGATATGCCTGTTGGCCCCTGGAATGGCTGTGCTGTCGTAAAAGACCATTTTGATACATATGCTGATGATGATTTGCGTAAGGAAGCCTATTTTATCTATGGCCCGCAATATGATTCCAAAGGCCAGCCAATCATTGAATCAGTAACCGAACAACCACTGGTTATTGATCCGGTGATTCCTGCATTACGTATGGACGCCACTTATACACCGACTCAGATACGTACAACAGGAGCCCGCATCAGTAAATATGAAATTAAAAAAGGAGCCAAGGAAAATTTGAGCAATGACTTTCCGATTTTCAGGTTAACAGATTTTTACCTGATGAAAGCAGAAACCCAGATACGACTTGGCAATAATGGAGACGAATGGATAAACCCAATACGAGAAAGAGCCGGTGTGGATTCCTGGACAAATGCAACCCTGGAAGACCTTCTTGCCGAGAGGGGAAGGGAATTATTTGCAGAAGGACACCGCAGACAGGACCTTATCAGATTTGGTAAATTTACGAATTCATGGTGGGCCAAAGGTGATGATCAGGGTGGTGTGGCTGGTGATAAGTCAGTCCTCGTATTTCCTATCCCTAAATGGGCTACTGATGCAAATCCAAACTTACTTGAAGAACCTGCAAATTAATTTTCACTCATACTTTTAACTAATTAAAATTTATTTATCATGAAAAGAAAACAATTTTTTGGAACAATAAGCCTTGCATGGCTTTTAATTTTTTCTGTTTTTATATTTACCGCTTGTGATGATGATGATGATAATGGCGGCGATGACGATCAGGTGCTTGTTGAGGATGGTATTTATCTCAAAGGCGCTGGTACGGCACTAACTGAATTAAGCTCTGACGGCAGGATGAAAGTCACCCGTAATGAAGTGCTCCAGGAAGAACGCTCTGACCTGCTGGATATTTATATTGCTATAAAAGCAGGCGCTGATGGCTTTAATATTATTGAAGTTGCCGGTAAAGACCAGTATACATATGGTCCTGGTGGCGATTTTGCGCAGGTAGCTGAAGCTGATCTTGACCCTGAAGAACCCAAATTAGGCTTGTGGAAAGGAAGTTATACTGAAACAGATGTGGCTTTCACAGTGCCTGAAGACGGTCTTTACCATGTAGCACTCGATAAAGAGCTTAAAAAAGTGGCAATTGCCAAAGTTGTCTGGGGACTCATTGGTGGGGCAACACCCGGCGGATGGTCTGAAAACACGCCTATGACAGCTACTTTTGATCTGAACTCCATGGAATTTGTGGTTGAGGAAGTGACTATGCTTGAAAATGAGTACAAATTCAGGTATTCTGATGGATGGAAAGTTATTCTTGATGCTGATTATGAACTGACTGGCGGTGACAAAGGCATCAAAGTTAACTCAAATTTCGGTGGTACGCTTGATAATCTGGTGCCTGGCGGGGATAACCTGACAAATGACACATATGGTGTTTACAAGTATACCATGACCTGGCAACTTGGTCAAAAAACAACTGCAAGTCGTGAATTCGTCAGAGAAGGAGAACCTTTGGCTGAATATCCGGAACAGCTTTACATGATTGGTAACGCTCTGAACCAGGAAGATTCTGACGGTGATGGCACACCTGATGGATGGCAATGGGACTTGACCGATGAACCGATGGTTCCTGTTCACAGCAATCCGCATCTTTTCTGGAAAATTGCCTGGCTTGATGGTGAAGGTGAATTTAAATTTGCCCCCGACAGGGAATGGGTTGGTGATTTCGGAAAGTCCGGCGATGCTACAGACGGCGTATTTGCTAAAGGTACAGATAATGTTCCCGTTCCGGGCGAAACCGGTTATTACATGATAGTCGTTAATCTGGTTGATGAAACAATTGAAGTGACTGATCCCATGGTTTATGGCATAGGCGATGTCTTTGGCAGCTGGGATGCAGCGCAGGAGGCAAACCTCTTTACTGTTGATAATGCTGGTGAAGTTATTAAATTTGAAGGTGTGCCAAATGCTGGTGAACTTCGTATGCACGTGGCAGCGCCAACGATGACAAATAAAGACGGAGCCGCTGTTGACTGGTGGCAGGCTGAATTCATCATTCTGGACGGAAATATTGAATTCCGAGGTACCGGCGATGATCAGGACCGTGTGTCTGTGACTGCCGGACAAAATATCATCCTGAACTTCAAAGAAGGAACCGGAAGCATTGAATAAATGATCCTTTATAGTTAGTAGTTAAACATTTTGAAAGGGCATGAGTATTCTATTTCATGCCCTTTTTATCGTTTTAAATACATATTTTATAAGTTGACACATTTATCATAAAAACACACCATGAAAATTAAATTTTTTCTTTTTCTGTCTCTTTTCATCATTTACTTACATACTATTTTCGGCCAGGTTGTCTCAACCGAACCGTCAATTTTTTCTGATACTGATCCGGTAACAGTCATTTTCTATGCTGACCAGGGAACTGCAGGTTTGAAAGAGTACGCCGGAGATATTTTTGCTCATACAGGAGTCATTACAAATAAAAGCACATCCGGATCAGACTGGAAATATGTCATAGCAGAGTGGAGTGAAAACACAGAGAAAGCAAAACTTACAAAAACAGGCAACAACACATATGAATTAGAGATTAGCCCTTCTGTCAGACAGTTTTATCAGGTTCCCGAAGACGAAGAGATTCAAAAACTTGCTTTTGTATTTCGCAATGAAGATGGCAGCAAAGAAGGCAAGGCAACAGGCGGGTCTGACATTTTTGTTGATCTCAGCCAGCCAGGACTTGCCATAAAAATAAATTCGCCGCAAAACAATGAAATTTTTGACGCTGGTAAAGAAATACTTATTGAAATTTCGGCGCAACAAAATGAACAGATTGAATTGTTTATTGATAATGTCCGCCTTAATCAAGTTTCAGGGCAGGAATTAAACTATACCTTCACTGCAAATGAATCAAAAGTCTATGAAATAAAGGCCATTGCAACTTCTGATGCCGAATCAGCGGAAAGCAGAGTAAATATATTTATCAAAGGAGAAATTCCTGAAAAACAACTACCGGCAGGTTACAGAAAAGGTATTGAGTATTTAGATGATGAGTCAGTCAGACTGGTTTTGTTTGCTCCCGGTAAAGAAATGGTTTTTGTCCTGGGCGACTTTAATAACTGGCAGTTAAGTAACAATTTCATCATGAAAAGGGATAATGATTATTTTTGGCTTGAAATAACCGGTTTGGAAAAAGGAAAAGAATATGCTTACCAATATTATATTGATAATGAATTATACATTGCCGATCCATACGCTGAAAAAATCCTTGATCCGTGGAATGACAAATATATTCCTGAAGAAACTTATCCGAACCTAAAGCCATACCCCGAAGGAAAAGGTGTTGAACTGGTTTCAGTATTGCAAACCGGGCAGGATAACTACTCCTGGCAGATTGAGAATTTTGAACCATCCAAAATCACTGACCTGGTTATATATGAATTGCTTATCAGGGATTTTACAAAAGGTCCTGAAGGAAAGGAAGGAAATATCAACGGTGTGTTGGGAAAATTATGGTACCTGAAAAATCTTGGCGTCAATGCTGTTGAACTGATGCCTTTTAATGAATTTGAGGGAAACAACAGCTGGGGATATAATCCTTCGTTTTACTTTGCTCCGGACAAAGCCTATGGGACAAAGCATGACTACAAAAAACTCATAGACTCACTTCACCGTAATGACATGGCCGTTATTATGGATATTGTCCTGAACCACAGCTATGGGCAATCTCCGCTGGTGAACATGTATTTTGAAAACGGGAGTCCTGCTGAAAATAATCCCTGGTATAATGTTGAAAGTCCAAACAAAACATATAGCTGGGGCTACGATTTTGACCACGAAAGCGAATATACACAGGAATTTGTAGATTCTGTGTTGCGCTTTTGGCTTGAAGAATATAAAGTTGACGGTTTCAGGTTTGATTTCACCAAAGGATTTACAAATACACCTGGCGAAGGTCATGGATATGATGCTGACCGGATAGACATACTAAAACGAATTGCTGATAAAGTTCGGGAATATGATGAAGATGCCCTGCTTATTCTCGAACATCTCGCTGATAACAGTGAGGAAAAAGAATTGTCGGAATATGGTTTCCTAATGTGGGGAAATATGAATTATAATTATGCAGAAGCATCAATGGGCTATAACGAAGCCGGAAAATCAGACCTTTCCCGGGGTATTTATTCAACCCGGAATTGGGATAAACCTCACCTTGTAACTTATATGGAAAGCCATGATGAAGAGCGTATTATGTATAAAAACCTGAAATGGGGAAATTCCGAAGGAAATTATAACATTACTGATTTGAACACTGCTTTAGAACGACAGGAATTGACAGCTTTGTTCTTTTTTACTATTCCGGGGCCTAAGATGATTTGGCAGTTTGGCGAGTTGGGATATGACATCAACATTGATTATAATGGCCGCACAGGGAATAAACCGGTAAAATGGGAATACCTGAATGACTATAACCGGGCAAAACTCCAGGGTGTATATACTGCACTCATGAAATTGAAAATTGAGCAGTCAGCATTTGAAACTGAAAATTATAGTTTTAGTCTTGGTGGCGATTTGAAAAAAGCAACTTTATTACATGATGATATGAATGTTGTTGCTATTGGTAATTTTGGTGTGACTGAAAAAGAATTTTCCTTTTCTTTCCCTAACACAGGTGCCTGGTACGACTTTTTCAATCATGAAGAAATAAATATTACGGATACGCACCAATCTGCTATGTTACAACCCGGAGAGTATTATCTGTATACAACAAAGGAATTTGAAAAACCTGTTTTGGTAAGTATTGATAAGAAAAAAAAACGACCCGGAAATAATTATCATATTTCTTTAATCAACAATCCATCAACGAGTCATTTTAATTTTCAGGTTCAGTCTTATCAACAAAGCACTGTAGAGCTCCTTGTTTTTGATATTGGCGGGAAGCTTGTTGATATGCCTTTCCGAAATTTAGATGTTATGGCTGGTCCACAAACAATACAATATAGATGTGATTTACCAAAGGGGATGTATCTGGCTACATTCATTTTTGATAGTGCAATAAAGACCATAAAATTTGTGAAGTATTAAGATCAACTAAAATATATGACGGTCTAACTGAGTTTTTTCATGAATTTAATAGCCTTTTCGCCTTCAAGGGTTATTGATGTGCCGTTATTTTTCCGGATAATAAGCCTCTTTTTCTCCCAGTTGTAATTGATATGTTGTATTTTATTTATATATTGTTTCATGGCTATCTTATGATTAGAATTTAATCAAATTTTTATTGATAATTTAATCAATATTTTTAAAAAAACCAAATTTTCTGTCATTTTTCATTTATATTATGAAAAAGTGTCAATTTTTTCCTGCTCTTTATCCAATGAGTCTTGAAATAAACTCTGAACTCAGTAAATTAGAAAGATAAAGATGCAAGGCATAGATTTCGAAAATTACTGAGTTCAGAAACTTATCCTTATCTTGAAATAATTAACATACCATAACATATTTAAACCGGCATTTTTTTTATATTTGTTTTTTTTCTATTTTAGTTGATCTTGAATAGTTGTTTTATGATGTTTATGTCTTAAATATTAACATGTTATCACTTAAAATTAACCCTAATAATTAAAATCTATGCTCCAGGAAACACTTCAGCTCATTCAAAAATTTGACTGGATAATTAATCCTTTGACGGATTTTTTAGTTTTTTTATTTACAACAAAAATCGGCCTGATCATTTTTTCAGTAGCTGCCTTCATTTATCTTATTGGTAGTGTAGGCAATGCAATGTTAATCAGGAGATTGTTGTATCTTGCCTCCAGATCATCCTATGGAAGTTCCAAAATACCATACGGAGAAAGATTGTATATCATCATCTCAATCTTTGGTAAAATTATTGGAAATATGATACTCAGAATACCTGTTTTAATAGGTGTTTTGTTGATATTATTACTCCTGACAAAATTTTCGGTTGAATTCAGAGCATTTGACAGTTATGTGGAAAAACAAAAACAACATCATGATAAAATAATCACCCTCAAACATCTTCACCAACCTGCTCAAATAGCAGAAATTTCAGTGAAAGGAATTCAGTATCTCAGTTATAATGAATTAGAAACCACTTTACAGGTTGATTTTTTTGACTTTAGCGGCAATATTGTCTCTGACTATTCGCAACAAATTACTTTAAAAGGTAATAATATTTATATTGATTCAAAAACATTAGATTTTAGCCTGACCGAATTCCCGGAAAACGGAGTCAGAGCATTAACAGTTCCGGTGAGGCTTTACAGTAGTGTGACACCGGATAGTTTAAATATCATGCTGAAAAGTTTTGACAAAAATCATGTCCCTCATATATACAAACGTACAGATTCTAAAATTTTTGGAATTGAACCAGAACAGTACAATCAAATAAGGGACAGCATATGTCATTATTTTAAAAATACTGAATTGGCCCGTAATGCTGGTGTGAAAATATCTTCCGGCAATACAGTTAATGCAAGGATGAGAATGAATGATAAATTCAGATTAGCAGTAGATAAAAATAACCGGCTGATCCTTGAGAATATATCTCCTTCTCAGTTTCGGGAATAAATAATATTTGGTAATTTGGCTCATTCAAATATTAGCAGAACGTTTTTTCTACAAACCAACATAATTGGATAGATTTTCCACTCTTTTAAAAACAACCACAATGTTATTTTCGTTGTAATAAAAAGGCTATGGGTATATCTCCTGTTTTAATAAATGTATTTGTATATTACTCATAAATTGTATAGAAAACAACATGAATACACCAGAAAGTGAAATAGCATTAATTGCTTACAAATCAATTGTTGCTCATATAACAAAACAAACAGATGAAATTGATGCCCCGAATGAACTCTCAGATATGCTAAAGGAAAATCTGGCTTGTTTTGTTTCTATTCACAAAACCGACGGAAGTTTACGTGGTTGCATCGGTACCATTGAGCCGAAGACTGATACCTTGTATCATGAGATTATTACAAATGCCATATCAGCGGCATCCCAGGACCCGAGATTTCAACCGGTTACCAATGAAGAACTTGAAGACATAGAAGTATCTGTTGATGTTCTGTCAAAACCTGAAGAAGTTACAGATTTGAATATACTAAATTCCAAAAAATATGGTATTATTGTTTCGGATGGTTCTTTCAGGAGAGCAGTACTTCTCCCTGATATTGAGTCGGTTGATTCGGTTGAGAAACAGTTGAGGATTGTGAAAAAGAAAGCAGGACTTACGAATGTCGATAATAATCAACTTATAATAAAAAGGTTTACAACAACAAGATATATATAAAAAGATATAAAGAATACACAATAAGGTGAATATAAATCCTTTTTATGAAAGAAGCACAATTTTATACAACGAAGGAAGAAAATACAGTGCAATGTCACCTGTGCCCCCATGAATGCATGATAAAAAACGGAAAAAGAGGCATTTGTGGAGTGCGAAAAAATGTTGATGGCACATTATTCAGTGAAAACTATGGAAAATTATGTTCCTTTTCTGTTGATCCCATAGAAAAAAAGCCGCTTTATCATTTTTATCCCGGAAAAAATATCGTCTCAATCGGAACAGTTGGATGTAATTTGAAATGCTTATTCTGTCAGAACTGTGAAATATCCCAGACAACTGTTGATGATCATCCCATGTTGCATGAATCATCTTCGGAAGAAATAGTGAAATTGGCCTCTGATAAACCTCATAATATTGGTATTGCTTACACTTATAACGAGCCTTCAATTTGGTATGAATATGTCAAAGATACAGCTCAGATAGCTGAAAAAGAGGGATTAAAAAATGTGATGGTCACGAATGGATATATAAACGACAAACCATTGAGAGAACTATTGCCTTATATTCATGCCTTTAACATTGACCTGAAAGCCTGGAATAATGATTTTTATAAAAAATATACAAGTTCAAAACTTGAACCGGTTAAAAGCAGTCTGAAGATTATTGGAGATTCATCAGCACACCTTGAAATAACAAATCTGATTATTCCCGGTCTCAATGATGACGAAAAAGAATTTGATGACATGATACACTGGATTGCCCGGGAACTGGGAGAACATGTCCCCCTTCATCTTTCCAGGTATTTTCCGACCTATAAAATGCATATCAGTGCGACGCCACCGCAAACACTGCTTAATCTGGCTGCCCGTGCAAAGAAGGTACTGTCATATGTTTTTGTAGGTAATATGTCTACTAATGGTGAAAGTCATACCTATTGTCCTGAATGCCGGCAACCACTTATTTTACGACACAGATACAATACTGAGCTTAAAAATATTTCTCCAGACGGAGCATGTAATAATTGCGGCAAAAAGATTACAGTAGTTATATAGTTATAAATACTCTTTAAGACAAATTCATCATGAAAATACGAAAACCTTATGTTGCCGGCCGGTTTTATCCCGGTACAAAAAAGGAAATTGAAGAAATGCTTGAGCAGATTCTTGAAAGAGAAAAAGAATCAATTCAATATGAATTAGCTGAAAAACATATAATTGGTGGTGTATCTCCTCATGCGGGGTACATGTTTTCAGCTTATCAGGCAGTTCATTTGTTTGAATTGATAAGAAGATCAGATAAAAAGTATGACACTTTTGTCATTGTGAATCCCAACCATTCAGGATTTGGCAGTGAAATAGCGCTTGACAGCAATGATTACTGGGAAACACCGTTTGGAAGTGTTAAAATAGATAAAGCAATGGGAGAAGTAATGAATTTAAGTGTATCATCAGAGGCACATAGATTCGAACATTCGGGTGAGGTTATGATACCAATGTTACAATATTTTTTGGATTATGAATTTGAAATTTTGCCGGTTTCTGTCTCAAAGCAAACACCTGATATGGCCGAAGCAATTGCCGGACAGGTGTTTGATGCAAATATGGAATTACAGAAAGAGCTCTTTTTTATTGCCTCATCTGACTTTTCACATTATGTTAGACCTGAAATAGGCGAGAAGATGGATCAATATGTCATTGATGCCATATTAAAGCTGGATAAGGACTCTGTTTACAAACAAGTGAAAGACAAAAGGATATCCGTTTGTGGTTATGCTCCAATCATGGCACTGATTGATTATAGTCTGAAATCAGCTAAAAATCCTCAGGTGAGTATGCTTAAAAAGGGGCATTCGGGTGAAATTATTCCAGGAAATGAAGTCGTGGACTATGTTTCATTTTTGTTTTATGAATAAAATTAACACAAAAAAATGTAAATATGCAGGATATTTATTAATTTTGATACATCTGATCAGGTCAGCTACTTTTATTGATGCTGAAGTTTATACTCTGCCCATTTTGACAATGCAGAAAGAAAAAAGAAGAGGAAATCGGTATTTAAAAAATATTAACTTCTAAAGAAATAGAATTACTTTTAATAATTTAAAAATTATACAACTATGAAAGCAGAAGAAGTATTTGAATCATTACTTGAAAAAATACAGAAACAATCAGGCGCCAAACTGGTTTTTGGAGATCCGGTTGAAAAAGCTGATAAAATTGTCATCCCTGTTGCAAAAGCCATGTACGGATTTGGTGGTGGCGCAGGAAAGTTCCATACAGAAGGTGAAGGCAGTGAAGAAGGGCAAAATGAAAAAGGGGCAGGAATGGGAGGCGGCCTTTCTGCAAGACCCGTTGGGGTAATTGAAATAACAGAAGAAAGGACAACCTTCATACCAATAAATGATACAAGCCGTCTCATAGGAATTTTCCTGCTTGGAGCTATCCTGGGACGACTTCTGATTCGCCGCTCAAGGAAAAAATAGTCCGGATAATTTTTGTTATCAGGTAAAAAAAGAATAGCAGTATATAATAAACATATAATAGATTTCTGTTATTGGTTTATTTTATTTTACTTTGCCTTCATTACTGATAAAAGTCAGAAAAAAATAATAATTAATGTTTAACTTCATGATTTCAACACTCATGGCAGTAATTTGACAATATTATTATATTGCCAAACTTGAAATCAGGACTCTCACAAAAGAGGCAAAATTTTATGCAAAAAAGGATTAAAATATACATGTTATTTTTTTTTCTTTTTTATTCTTGTGTTGCTATTGGGTCATCAAACAGCAATTATTTAGACAGCCTGAAACAGGTACTTAAAGAAAGTTCTGGTCATAAAAGGATAAAAGCGCTAAATGATCTTGCAGATGCCTGTAAGTTGATTAATCCTGTTCAGGCTATGATTTATGGAAATCTGGCCTTTGAACAGGCCAAAAAAAAAGGAAATCAGCTTGAAGCAGCAAAGAGCCTGAGAATTATGGGTGATTTGTTTTTTTCTGTTGAAAATCATGATAAAGCGCTTGAATACTGGATAAAGGAGCTCGCTTTCACAAAAAAATCTGGAGAACCACTTAGAATAGCTGATACATATTGCCACATTGCCTGGTTTCACAGGAAGTTAAAGAATACAGGAAAAGCTTTTGAATATTATAATGAAGCTATAAATGTCCTTAAGGAGCATAATCAAAGATCGGCAATGGGTGAGTGCTATAGTAAGTTGGGAGATATGTTCCTTCATGATTTCAATTCCCCGGACGAAGCCCTGAAATACTTCAGGGAATCTTTGCGTATTTTTGAAGAGCAGCAGGATATTAAAGAACTTGGGGAAGTATTACTTACAATTGGAAATATCTTTCACCTTAAAGCAAAAAATGATTTGGCAATAGAATATGTCAATGAAGCTACACGTTTTATTAATCAGCAGGGTGATGAATCTGATAAAGCAAAAGGTTATTTCCTGCTTGGTAATATTTATCTTGCCTCTGATGAATATGAGAATGCCTATGATTCTTATTTGAAATCATATTCGGCATACCAAAAGGATGGTTATATTGAAAAGGCTGCAATCTCGCTTAAAAAAGCCGGGGTTGCAGCTACCTTGCAGAAAAAATTCAATGAAGGCCTTGAGTTGCTCGATAGTTCATATTTTATTGCCAAAGCGCTTGACCTTCCGGAGCAGCAAATGCTTCTCCAAAAAGAAATTTCCGAGACTTATACGAAAACCGGAAATCCCGAAAAATCTGCTCTTGCTTATCAGAAATATTTAAAACTAAAAGAAGAGTACGAAAATCAAAAAAAACAAAAACAGATAAAAGAACAGAAAGAAGCAAATGAATCTACAAAAATAAATCGCGAATTGCTATCTAAAGAACAGGAAATAAAAAAACAAATATTACAAAAGCAGCGTTCCAAACGTATTTATTTCCTCGTAATATCAATAACAATAATAATTGCTTTCCTTCTTTTCTTTTTTATTTCGCAAAAGAAATCTAATACAAAGCCTAATACATTAACAGGAAGTTAATTCCATGATAATTTTGAGGCGTATTTAAAAACTATATGAATTATTTTAGTATTTAATGTATTGATTTTATTAGTTTTAATTAATATCAAATAATTTTTTTTACAATTTTGTTTGGTAAATAATATGAATTATCCATATATTTACACCCGAAAAAGAAAAAATATAAATCATAGATATTTTATTATGTTACAAGCTGTAGTCATTATTGTGGATGTGGTGGTGAGTGTCCTAATTAAGACGCCTGATATGAGAATGGCTTAGCTTATTACAAAAACATGATGAAAGAAAGCGCCATTTTCGTATCAGGAAAAGGCGCTTTCTTTTTTTATAGCACATATATTTTTTTCATTATTAAATCAGATTTTTATGCCAGTAACATTAAGAAGCAACACAACTACCCAGGGTAGACGAATGGCCGGAGCCAGAAGCTTATGGAGAGCGGCCGGCGTTAAGGAAAGCCAGTTTGGTAAACCCATCATTGCCATAGTCAATTCATTTACCCAGTTTGTTCCCGGCCATACCCATTTACACGCCATTGGGCAACATATCAAAAAACTCATTGAAGAACAGGGTTGTTTTGCATCTGAGTTTAATACCATTGCCATTGACGACGGCATTGCCATGGGACATGACGGAATGCTATATTCGCTTCCCTCAAGGGATATTATTGCTGATAGTGTAGAATATATGATTAATGCGCATAAAGTCGATGCTATGGTCTGCATTAGTAATTGCGACAAAATTACACCTGGTATGATGATGGCTGCAATGAGGCTTAATATCCCGGCGATATTTGTATCGGGAGGGCCTATGGAAGCCGGTGTTGTAGGTGATAAAAAGTACGATTTAGTAGATGCAATGGTGCTCAGCGCAGACAAGAGCATTTCCGATGATGAAATTTCTAAAATAGAACAGGAAGCTTGTCCTACCTGCGGTTCATGCTCAGGGATGTTTACTGCAAATTCAATGAACTGTCTCGCCGAAGCATTAGGCATTGCCCTGCCGGGTAATGGAACCATCGTTGCTACCCATAAAAACAGGATGAAATTATTTGAAAAAGCTGCTTCAAGAATTGTTGAGATGGCAGAACAATATTATGTAAACGGAGATGATTCTGTTCTTCCGCGCTCTATCGCCACCCAACAGGCTTTTAATAATGCGATGGCCCTTGATATTGCTATGGGAGGCTCAACCAATACCGTACTCCATTTACTTGCCATAGCAAGAGAAGCCAATGTTTCTTTCACCATGAAAGACATTGACGATTTATCACGTAAGGTCCCATGCATATGTAAGGTCGCCCCAAGTTCACACTATCATGTCGAAGACGTTAACCGTGCAGGTGGTATCTTGTCAATTATGGGTGAACTTGAGAAAACAGGTATACTCGATCTGTCTGTTAAACGGGTTGATGGATTATCACTTAAAGAAGCTATCAATAGTTATGATATCATGCGTGATTCTGTTTCAGATGAAGCAATTGAACTTTTTAAAAGCGCTCCCGGTCATCTGGGCAGGAATCTTAAGATGGCTTCGCAAACAGCTTCTTTTAAAGAACTTGATAAGGACAGAACAAAAGGATGTATCCGTGATATAGAGAATGCCTATAATAAAGATGGAGGACTGGCAATTTTGTTTGGAAATATTGCAGAAAAAGGCTGTATTGTAAAAACTGCCGGTGTTGACGAATCGATTTTGACCTTTACCGGAAACGCAAAAGTTTATAATTCACAGGATGCTGCCTGTCATGCTATTTTAAATGAAGAAATTGAATCCGGAGATATTGTTATTATCCGTTATGAAGGCCCAAAAGGTGGACCTGGTATGCAAGAGATGCTCTATCCGACATCTTACCTTAAATCATCGCGTCTTGATAAGGCATGTGCCCTCATAACTGATGGCAGATTTTCAGGGGGAACCTCAGGACTATCAATTGGTCATGTTTCTCCTGAAGCTGCGGCAGGCGGTGCAATAGCTCTTATCAGGGATAATGACACTATTGAGATTGATATTCCAAATCGTAAAATCAATCTAAAAGTCTCAGATGATGAATTACAAAAACGTTATGATGAAGAGAAAGCAAAAGGGGAAAACGCTTTTAAATCCACAGACCGTAAAAGAACTGTATCAAAAGCATTAAAAATATATGCACATTTTGTTTCATCTGCTGATGAAGGCGCTATAAAAATAATTGAATAGGATAACAAAAATTTTAAAATATGGAATACACAACAGATTCTCAAACAGTTAAAAAAGAAGAAAAGAAAAAAGCTATCCGGACGGCAGGTTCGGAAGCAGTCCTCCTGTCTTTGATAGAGGAAGAGGTTGATACAATATTTGGGTATCCTGGTGGCGCTATTATGCCAATATACGATTCGCTTATGAATCATGAGGATAAACTCAGGCACATACTAACCCGTCACGAACAGGGCGCTATTCACGCAGCTCAGGGTTATGCCCGTGTAACCGGCAAGGTCGGTGTCTGTATGGTAACATCCGGCCCGGGGGCAACCAATCTTATTACAGGGCTTGCTGATGCAATGATCGACTCTACACCACTTGTTTGCATCTCAGGGCAGGTTGCTTCTCCACTGCTGGGAACAGATGCTTTCCAGGAAACTGACGTTGTTGGTATAACAATGCCTATCACCAAATGGAATGTTATTGTTTCCAAACCTGAAGATATACCCGAAGCCCTCGCCAAAGCTTTTTACATTGCACGAACAGGGCGTCCAGGGCCGGTTATGATTGATATAACCAAGGATGCTCAGTTTGGGATATTTGATTTTAAGTACAGAAAATACAATCAATACAATCAATTAAGAAGTTACAGGCCGAAACCTGACATAAATATTGATAAAATAGAGGAAGCTGCCAGACTGATTAATGAAGCTAAAAAGCCATATGTTTTATTCGGACAGGGTGTTATTCTTGCCAATGCAGAGGAGGAATTCAAAGAATTTATTGAAAAAGCCGGAATCCCGGCTGCCTGGACAATTCTTGGTTTGTCAGCGCTGCCAACCGATCATCCCTTAAATGTGGGGATGCTTGGTATGCATGGTAATTATGGCCCTAATTTAAAGAACAATGAATGTGATGTTCTGATTGCAATCGGAATGAGATTTGACGACAGGGTTACCGGAGATGTCTCCCGTTTTGCAAAACAGGCAAAAGTAATACATCTCGAAATAGACCCATCGGAGATTGATAAGATTGTTAAAACTGATGTGGCTGTTCTGGGGGATGTGAAAGAATCTTTGACATTATTAACTCAAAGGGTAAACAAAAATTCACACCAGGCCTGGATTGAAGAATTTAAAAATTGTGATACGAAAGAGTTTGATAAAGTCATTAATAAAGATTTATTCCCGAAGAAACCCGGACTGACTATGGGTGAGGTTATCAGGAGGTTGAATGAGCGGCTTAATGGGGAGGCAATTTTGGTCACAGATGTTGGCCAGCATCAGATGATTGCCAACAGATACTTCAAATTCAATAAATCACGCAGCAATGTTACTTCAGGTGGTCTTGGGACAATGGGATTTGGACTTCCTGCTGCCCATGGTGCAAAAATTGGACAACCCGACCGCCAGGTGATAGCTGTTGTTGGCGACGGCGGTTTTCAAATGACCATACAGGAACTCGGCACAATCAATCAAACCAAAGCAGCCGTCAAAATCGTCTTGTTGAATAACACGTTCCTTGGAATGGTTCGTCAGTGGCAGCAACTTTTTTTCGAAAAACGCTACTCTTCAACTGAATTACAAAATCCCGATTTTATTAAAGTGGCCGAAGGATTTGGAATTAAAGGACAAAAAGTAAACGCCAGGGAAGAACTGGATAAAGCAGTTGAAGAAATGTTATCGTTTGACGGCCCATATTTGCTTGAAGTTAACATAGAGAAAGAAGATAATGTATTTCCAATGGTTCCTGCCGGCGCTTCTGTATCTGAAGTTATCCTCGAACCTGCAAAATAATTTTTTAAATGTAAATGTTATGAATAAAGAAGAATTTACAATAACTGCATTTTCCGAAAATCACATCGGATTGCTTAACCGGATTACAATCATATTTACACGAAGAAATGTAAATATAGAGAGCCTTACTGTTTCTGAATCTGCCATTCCGGGCATCCATAAGTTTACGATTGTTGTTTATAACTCAAAAGAAAAGGTTGAAAAAGTCGTTAAACAGATTGAAAAACAGGTAGAAGTCTTAAAGGCCTTTTATCATCCTGCAGAGGAAATTATCCACCAGGAAATAGCGCTCTATAAAGTCCCAACGGAATCTCTTACAAAAAGTGATACGCTTGAAAGAACAATACGCAGGCACAATGCCAGGATTCTTGAGGTGACAAATGAATACACGGTGATTGAAAAAACCGGACATAAAGATGAAACAAACGAATTGTTTGATGATCTCAATTCATATGGAGGTGTCCTCCAGTTTACTCGCTCAGGTCGTATCGCAATTACCAAATTGAGAGAAGAGCTCTTAACAAATTACCTAAATGAAGTCGATAACATTATAAATAATAATTAACACTCAAAAATTCAAAACATGGCGAAAATAAATTTTGGCGGCGTTGAAGAAACAGTCGTTACAAGGGAAGAATTCCCACTCGATAAGGCAAATGAAGTCCTTAAAGATGAAACAATTGCAGTGATAGGTTATGGCGTGCAGGGACCTGCACAGGCTTTAAATATGAAAGATAACGGTTTTAATGTTATCATAGGGCAAGCCCCTGAATTTAAAGCTGATTGGGACAAGGCAGTCAATGATGGCTGGGTACCGGGCGAAACACTGTTTTCGGTTGAAGAAGCTGCTAAAAAAGGTACTATCATTCAATATCTGGTCTCTGATGCAGCGCAAAGAGCTGTATGGCCTAAACTCAAACCATGCCTGAATGAAGGTGATGCACTATATTTTTCTCATGGATTCTCAATCACTTATAAAGAGCAAACAGGAGTTATTCCTCCCAAAAATATTGACGTCATTCTTGTGGCCCCGAAAGGGTCAGGCCTGAGCGTCAGAAGGAATTATCTTGCAGGCGCCGGGATTAATTCAAGCTATGCTGTTTTCCAGGATTATACAGGTAAAGCGGAAGAAAGAACTATTGCTGTTGGTATAGCCATTGGTTCAGGATATTTGTTCCCAACAACTTTTGAACATGAGGTGTTCAGTGATTTGACAGGCGAAAGAGGTGTTTTAATGGGCTGCCTTGCCGGTGTTATGGAAGCACAGTACAAAGTGTTGAGAGATAATGGGCACAGCCCGAGTGAAGCCTTTAACGAAACTGTTGAAGAATTAACCCAGAGCCTTATCAGGCTGGTGGATGAAAAAGGGATGGACTGGATGTATGCAAATTGCAGCGCCACAGCTCAAAGAGGAGCCCTTGACTGGCGACACAAATTCCGTGAGGCTGTTCTCCCGGTTTTCAATGATCTTTACAAAAGTGTCAAAACCGGCAAAGAAACACAGGTTGTCATTGATAAACTGAGCAAACCTTCTTACAAAGAAGAGCTTGAAGCTGAACTGAAAGAAATGCGCGAATCTGAATTATGGCAGGCTGGCGCTGCTGTCAGGGATTTACGTCCGAAGGTTTAGGAGTCAATAGGTACATATTTTTTTGAATTAATATTAGTCATTTTTTTAGCCGTTATAGCGATTTTTTTTAAAATCGTTATAACGGTTTTTTTTACCTAAGTTGAGCGGTTTGAACGAAGTGAAAAAGCGCTTTACTTAGGTTTAACCCCGACTTAGAAATTGTTGGTTTTCACCGAATAGGTGAAGGTGAAAACCTTACAATTTGTTTGTCGTGAGCGAAAATCGCTCAATTTGGGTTTTATTTCAATGAATTCATTCATTTTCTAAATTCTTCCTGTTTCTAAATAATTCGAAAGAGGAGAAAAAAATACCTACCTTTGCGCTTTTTAAAGTGTTAACGTAATACTGTTTATGAATTTCGACGAATTTAAACTTAATGATCAGTTGCTGGAGGCAATTTCTTACATGGGATTTGAGGAAGCCACTCCAATACAGGAAAAAGCAATCCCGGAAATTATGGAGGGTAAAGATGTTATAGCATCTGCCCAGACCGGAACCGGAAAGACCGCGGCATATATCCTGCCGGTTTTGCATTTTTTGTCCATAGAGGAACAAAAGGGGATCAATACCCTGATTATTGTCCCGACACGGGAATTGGCCATACAGATAGACCAACAGATACAGGGATTCTCATATTTTGTGCCTGTTCATTCTTACCCTGTTTATGGCGGCGGGGATGGTGAAGACTGGAGCGCCCAGCGAACTGCCCTGGAATCTGGCAGTGAAATTATTGTGGCCACACCGGGTAAACTGATTTCACATATCAATATGGGATACGTCAGTTTTGATAATCTGAAACACCTCATCCTTGACGAAGCAGATAAAATGCTTGATATGGGTTTTCTCCCGGATATAAAGAAAATTGAGTCTTTTTTGCCTAAGAAAAGACAGACATTACTCTTCAGCGCTACGATGCCTGATAAAATCAGACAACTGGCTAAACAAATTCTTATTGATCCGGTCGAGATCAGTCTGCAAATGTCCAAGCCGGCTGAAGGAGTGCTTCAGGCTGCTTACCTGGCGTATGACAAACAAAAAGTTCGCCTCATACATAAACTTATTGCGGATAAACCTGATTATAAAAGTATCCTTATTTTTTCATCAACAAAACTTAAGGTAGCAGAGATTGCAAAATCCCTGAAAAGTAAGGACTACAATGTGGAAGGAATTTCATCTGATCTTGACCAGGACGAACGTAATAATGTTTTATCGCGGTTCAAAGCAAAGCAAACCAGGATTTTGGTCGCTACTGACGTTCTTAGCAGGGGCATTGATATTAAAGACATCAACCTGATAATAAATTATGATGTTCCGCAGGATGCAGAAGATTACGTCCATCGTGTTGGCCGGACAGCACGTGCAAAGACAACCGGTGTTGCTATTACCTTAGTGAACGCCGATGACATGTTCCGCTTCAGCAGAATAGAAAAGCTCATTGAAAGGGACATTATCAAATTACCCCTGCCACCGGAAATAGGGGAAGGGCCGGAATGGGAAACACGGTCTGCAAAAAAAGGACAAAGAAGAAAGCCTGAAAGAAAAGGGAGAAAAACAACAGGCAGAAAACCCGCGAGAGGGAAGGGGAAGGGGAGTGGGAGAAAGAAATGATAACAATCATTTCATGACTGGAAAAAATCATGTTATTGCGCCATTTGGTAGTGTTAAATCCTTATAGAGTTCGGAAAACGGTCTTCTATGATGTGATTATTTTCTGTAACCTTCTTGTTTTTTGCTTTTTCATTTTTACATATATTTTCATCCGGCCTGCCCAATATAGGGGCGAATCGATAAAAACCTGCTTTTAACATCATGTCGCATTTTTGTTTAAACTAAACCGATACGTTTTTTACAACTTCAATGAGATGATCACTGATATTCCTCTTCTCTGTGTCAAATCCAATGGCCAATATTATAATTTGTCTCTTGTCATTCATGTATTTCCGGTGATATTGTTTATCCTTTAACTGTTTCATGGCCTCTTCGGCAGTCGTTGTTTTAAACTCTGTGACGATGATTTG